>JACDEA010000028.1 GCA_013816725.1 Actinomycetota bacterium | reverse complement strand
CTCGCGGAGATCGAGGCGTTTCTCACCGGTGAGCGTCCCGATATCGACGTGGACCGCGTACTCGCGACGATCCTCTTCACCGATATCTCGTCATCGACCGAGCGGGCGAGCGAGTTGGGCGATCACGCGTGGCGCGCCCTGCTGGAGCGGTACCGCTCCACCGTGCGGGAAACCCTGCGCCGCTTCCACGGGCGCGAGATCAACACCCGAGGCGACGACTTTCTTGCCACCTTCGATGGACCCGCCAGAGCCGTTCGGTGCGCCGTCGCCCTCGGCGAAGCCAGTCGGGCGCTCGGCCTGGAGGTCCGCACCGGCCTTCACACCGGTGAGGTCGAGCTGATGGACACCGACATCGGTGGCATCGCCGTTCACATCGCAGCACGCGTCGCTGCGTTGGCCGGTCCCGGCGAGGTACTGGTGTCGCGCACGGTTACCGATCTCGTCGCCGGATCGGGCATCGACTTCGCAGACCACGGCGAGCACCGACTTAAGGGTGTTCCCGCACCTTGGAGGCTCTACTCGGTGGTGCCGTGATCGCCTCCTCGGCGGGCGGTGCCTCCCATTGCAATTGGGAACCTGTCAGCGTGCACGGCGTGACCGCACATTGGGTGGTGGACGACGTGCCGAGCACGCGATTCCCGATCTATGGACGAGGCAACGCCGGCGAGATCTTCCCGAACGTGATGACGCCGCTCACCGGCTCGCTCATGGGATCGGCGGCCCGTGAAGGCCAGGCCCGGGCACTCATCGAGATGGGCGCGGTCGTCCCACGTGATCTCGGTGAACCCGACCGGGCGGTGATGAGTGGCGTATTCGGTGGCTACCTCCACCTAAACCTGTCGTTGAGCCGGCTGATGGGCGTGCGCACCCCTGGGATGTCGATCGCCGACATCGATGTGCAGATGTTCGGCGCGTCGGACGCGCCGCCGTACGTGTGCCAGCGCGGCGATCGCAGCGCGGCCGCCACCCTTCGACTCGGGAGATTCCTGCTGCGATCGATACGCGGCATCGACTTTTCCGCACTCGACGCCGAGCGCAAGGCGGTCGTGTCCTGGCTCCGCGACCTGCCGGATCTGACGACGGCGTCGGACGAGGAGCTTGTCGAGATCGTCGACACCACGCCGCGATGGTTCGCCGCGCACATGCGGTCGCTCCTTTACGCGTCGGGAATCGCTGGCGTCCTATCGGCGCTCGTGGAGCGGCTTGGCTCGCGCCGTGCTCGCATCGACCCAGGCGTCATCATCCGCCTCACCTCGGGCATCGGCGGCATCGAGACGACGGGCCCGTCGCTGCGTCTCTGGGAGCTGGGCCGCTCCGTCGCAGCCGACACCGTGCTCTCGGCCCACTTCGACGCTGGAGTGATCGGCCTCGACGGACGACTCCGTGCGAACATTGACCACGTTGCGGTCGCGGCGTTCGTCGACCGTTTCGATGCCTTCCTCGACGAGTTCGGCTCGCGCGGCCCTGACGAATACGAACTCGCCTCCGACACGTGGGGCACCGATCCATCGCTCGCCCTCGCCGCCGTCGAGCGCCTTCGGCTGACCTCTCCGGACGCCGACCCGGTCGCCGCCGGCGTACGCCTGGCCGACGAGCGTGCCGCCGCCGCCCAGGACGTGCGATCGAGTATTCCCAGGCCGGTCCGGCCGGTCCTGGACCGCCTCCTGCGCGCCGCGGGCAACGCTGCCATCGGGCGGGAGCGCGCGAAGGGGACTCTCGTGCTCGCGCTTTACGGCACTCGCCGTGCGCTGTTCGAGCTGGCGCGACGGGCACAGGCGCGAGGTGGGCCGGTCGAACGCCGCGACTGCTGGCTGGTGACTCGCGAGGAACTCCCGGCGTTCCTGGCCGACCCGCCGTCGTTCGCGGAACTCATCTCCGAACGAGCAGCGCGGCGGGACTACCTGCAAGCTCGCGTGCCACCGTTCGTCTTCGTGGCGCCCATCTCTGACCCGTCGACGTGGCCCCTTCGAACCGCTTCCCGCGCGCTCGCGCTCGCCGATGTAGGTGACGAGCTCGTCGGGCTCGGCGTCTCACCCGGCGTTCGCCGCGGACGGGCACGGGTGCTCGTGGATCCGAGCGACCCTGGCGCGCTCGAACCCGGGGAGATCATGATCGCGCCGATCACAGACCCGGCGTGGACCCCACTCTTCCTCGCCGCCGAAGCCGTCGTCATCGACGTCGGCGCGCAGCAATCCCACGCCGCGATAGTCGCCCGTGAGATCGGCATCCCCGCCGTCGTCAGTGTCACCGACGCGACATCCCGGGTGCGCGACGGTGACCTGATCGAGGTCGACGGTGACCGCGGGATCGTCCGGGTGCTCGCACGCTCTGGTGACGAGCGTCTGCGACCGTCGCCTCGGTGACCGAGCTCGGCGAGGCCGTTGTCGCGACCGACTGCAGCGGCAGGCCTGCCCTGGCGAGGAGCTCATCCGTAGTTGTACTCCTTGGCAACCTGCGCGGTAGACGGGCGCTTACTCGTCGCGCAGGAGCTCGGTGGCGCGGAGCCGGTTTACGAGTGACGATGCCGCCACCGACGTGACCGTTGTAGCGACGAGGACCGACGCGACCACCCCAAGCACCGATCCGACCGGCACGTGATACGGCGGCGTGAGAACGAACAACGGTCGGAGCACGTTGATGAAGTAGACGCCCATCACGAGGCCGACCACGACACCGCTAACACAGCCCGCCACCGCCACCGTGCCGGCCTCGGCGGCGATGAGCGTTCGGATGGCTCGAGGATGCAGGCCCTGGGCGCGAAGCGTGACGTACTCACGCCGACGCTGGAGCAGCAGCCCGAAAACGAAGATGGCGATGGCGACGGTGCCCATCGCCAGCGCGTACGTCGAGTCGAGGTCGAGGAGCCCGCGAATGTTGAGCGCGGCCAGGCTGGACTGGTCTTTGGCCAGCGCCGTCGCCCGGGACTCGATGTTCAGCCCGCCCCCTGCCGCGGGCCCGTTGCGCAACGCGGTGACCGCCCGATCCAACGTGACATCAGACGCGTTAACGGTCTGCGCGAGGAAGAAGTTTGGAACGGTCGTCGACAGCGCAGCCTCGTGTTTGGCGAGGTTCATCAGGGCGTCGACACCATCGGGGAAGCCGGGGAGGCGTTCGAAGAGGCCGACCACCTTCAGCTTGGCCTGCACCTGCTCGGCTGTTCCCCGGGCCAACAGCACCTGCACGGTGTCGCCGACTTGCGCCTGGAGGAAGTCGGCTTGGTTCGCATTCAGGAGCACGGCGTCCGGTTGCGTGGCCAACGACTTGATGGCTCGCGCCGCGGTCGATGTCGAGAACTGGTTGTCCTTGAGCGGTGCTATGTGCGCATAGGCCGTGGCGTCCAGCGCCGCGAGGTTCATCGGATCAGAGGTGCGGTGGCTCTGGATGATGACGTTCTGCGTGCTGTAGACAACCGGCGTCACCGTGCCAACGCCGTCGATCTGGAACTCGGAGCGATCAGCCGAGCGGTACGTTCGATCGTTGCCCGGCGTCGGCGTGATGCGGATATCCGAGCCGGTGACATAGCGAGCGTCGGCCGCCTTGGCCTGGCCGTACGACGCGGTGAACACCGCGAGGCTCGTCCCCAAGGCGACGATCAAACCGACGACCACGGCGGCCTCGGCGACGGCCCAGGATCGGCGACGCATGCTGAGCCGGTACAAGAGCCGTAGCGGCCGGGCGAAGTCCGACGTTGACCTCGCGCTACGCGCCCGCAGGATCGAGGCGAAGCAACGGCCGGCGAGAAGGCCGCCCGCGATCCACGCGGCGATAGGCAGAACTAGGAGGGCCAGCGGGAGCTGGACCGAGCGACCCACGTAGACGGAGCCGGGCACGCCGTTGAACGCCGAGGCCTTGACCGCAATCGCCGTCGCGACCGCGACAACGAACACCCCGACGAGGTCGAGGCGATAGCGCCGCCAAACCGGGACCCGCGCCTCCACACGGGAGCGGTCCTCGTTGATCTCGCGGTCGATCGAGCGCCGGCCGGTGATGTAGAGGGCTGCGCCTGTCGCTAGTAGACCGATCAGGGTGCCCAACACACCTGAGGCCACGAGCCTCCCCGTCGCGGCGCGAGTCAAGGTCGCGTTACCGACCACCAAGGCGGCCGATGTGTAGCCGAGCGCGACACCGACGATGGAGCCGACGACCGTGATGCAGAGCACGCGCAGAGTCAGCATCGCCAGCAGGTGACGTCTGCTCGCGCCCCGAATGCGGAGCGTCGCCTGTTCACGGCGCTGCGCAGCGGCGAGCACATTGCCGGCGTAGGCCGCGAGCATCGCGGCAAGGAGTCCGCCGGGAACCCCGAGGAACAAGAACAGTCGCTTGGCGACGTTGGCGTCGGCGCGGGCCACGCTGAGCGTGTTGGAAATGTTGTCGAGCAGGAAGTCCTGGCGGCCAGCGACCGCCGATACCGACGCACCGATCCGCTCCGTCTGCTTCAGGGCGGTGCTCGGGTCGGCGTTCAGCAACTCTCGCTTCACGCCGATGTCGACCTCCCGTGTGGGCAGGCTCTTCACCCGCTCGCCGCGGTGGGTCGCGGCCCGTTCGAACGCGGGCAGGACGACCTCGGCAAACATTGCCGGATCGACCACAACTGATGCAGGGACGTACTGGAATACCTCGAAGTGATTTCCGAGCCGGCTGGCGAAGAGCGAGCGAGCCCGGCTGAGATCGACAATGCCGCTGATGGGCACGCCCATCTGGCTGCCATCGGGGAGGCCCACCGAGACCCTGCCGCCGACGCCCACCCCCATACTCCGCGCCGCTTCGGCGGTGAGCAGCCCGTAGCCGGCTAGCTGCTTGCCCTCGGTCAGCCGGATCGTGTGGTCGTGCCCGACATAGCCGCCGTCGAATCCGAACACCCGGGCCGGTCGCGGCTCGGTGTGCGAACCGGACTCAAGGGCTCCAGAGGGCAGATCGGCGAACGAGAGCTGCGCGGCGAAGGCCACGCCGTCGAGCCCGGCAATGTCAGCCGCGAGGCGGCCGAGCTCGACGCGTGCTGCCGCGTTGGCGTCGATGGGTGTGAGCGCCTCCCGGCTCGACACCGTCGAGCGGAACGGCAGCTTCGACAGATCCGCACCGGCGGATGCGGTGGCGGCATACTCGATAGCGCGCGTGGCGCCGGCGTCGATCGTGCCGAGGTTCAGGCCCGCTTTGGACACACCGACGAAGAACGGGTTGCCGCTGGCGGAGTCGATCGTGGTTCCACCGAGCGAGGCCGAGCCCTGCATGAAGGCGAACCCGGACGGCGGCTCTGACCGTACGACAACCTCGTTGGCAGGGACGACGTCGGCGTTGCGAACGGTGAGGTGAACCCGAACGACCGCGCCCGCCTGCACCTGTCCGTCGGGCACGATGCGTTGGTCCAATTGCAGATGAGCGGCGACCGGCGTGTTGAGCACCCGCTGCATGTCGATCGGGAGGGGGGCAACCGCGCGCTGGGTCATCGATGCCGACAGTCCGTCGACGAAGAACAGCACCGCGCAACTGAGCCCGACGCCGAGCGTCACGCCGACCATGGTGGCGAGTGTGCGCCGGGGGTTGCGGATCAGGTCCGCCCAGACATATCGCGCGATCACGCGCCAGCCTCGCTGTCATCGACGAGGGCGCCGTCGCGGAGCGTGAGGACGCGTTGCATGCTCTCAGCCACCGACGGATCGTGGGTGACTATGACCACGGTGGCGCCGAGATCTCGGTGGGCATCGGCGAGAAGCGCGATCACAGCCCTGGCGTTGGACTCGTCGAGGGCGCCGGTGGGCTCGTCGGCGAGGATGAGGGCAGGGCGGTGCACGATCGCCCGCGCCACGGCGGCGCGCTGACGCTGTCCGCCGGAGAGTTCATCGGGCAACCGCCCGCCAAGTGCGCCCAGACCGAGGCGCTCGAGCAGGTCGTCGGTGCGCCGCTGCGCGTCGTCGTCGTCTCCGCAGAGCGCGAGCTGCAGGCGGACGTTCTCGGCGACGGTGAGAAACGGCAGCAGGTTGTCGACCTGGTACACGACTCCGATCGCGTCCTTGCGGAACGCGGTCCGGTCGGGCTCGGACAGCGAGGTGATCTCGGTCGAACCAATGGTGACCGTGCCCGACGTCGGTGTCGCCAGCCCCGCTAGGACCCCAAGCAGCGTCGACTTGCCGCACCCGCTCGGTCCCATGACGCCCACGAGCGTCCCGCTCCCCACCGTGAGCGCCACGCGGTCGAGGGCGCGCAGCGGACCCGACGCGGTGTGGTGTTCGACCACCAGGCCATCGACACGGACGGCCCCATCGTCGATCATCTCGAGATCACCTTCTGCTCGTGCAACATGAGCCGCCGGTCAGCTCGGTCGGCCAACGCGGCGTCATGGGTGACGAACAGCACGGCCATCTCGCTACCGAAGACGTCGTCGACGATGCGGCTCGCTGTAGCCGAATCGAGCGCAGACACCATCTCGTCGGCGAGCAGAAGCGCCGGTTCGTTGGCCAGCGCGACGGCCAGGGCGACGCGCTGCGCCTCGCCGCCGGATAGCTGGCGCGGCAGGTGATCGGCGCGATGGACGACGCCGAGTTGGTCGAGCAACTGCTTGCCTCGACCACGCTTACCGTTACGACGCCGACCGAAGCCAAGGGCCAGGTCGACGTTCTCGATCGCCGACAGGAACGGGATGAGGTTCTCGGACTGAAGCGCGATACCGATGCACCCGCCGCGCAGCGCTGCCCGCTCACCGTCGCCGAGCGCAGCGATCGAGACGCCGTCGAGCTCGACCGTCCCGGCGTCGGGCCGCAGTAGCCCCGAGATGAGCGACAGGAGCGTCGACTTGCCGCTTCCCGATGGCCCCATCAGGCTCACCTTCTCGCCCCGCTCGACGGTGAGGTCGGCGCCAGCCAACACGATGGTCGTGCCCCCGGGTGACTCGTAGGACTTCGAGACCGCGTCGAGGCGAAGGATCGCGGCAGCGGCCGTCATGAAAGCCGCGTCGACCGCTTGGCCGAGCCGTAGACCCTCGGCACGGTCGTGCGGCCGTGCTCCTCGAGATCGAGCACGACCTTGCTCTGCTCGGCCAGACCTTCGGCGGTGAGCTGCACGATGTTCACGAGCTCGAAGGAGTCCTGGTGCAGGCTCGCGAGCTTCGGGTCATTGAAGATGACCCCGACGCCCGGCGCGTAGTACTTCAGCTCGTTGTCGATCGCCTTGAACTCGCCTTCGCGGATCACCGTCACATTGTCGAAGCAGCCGAACTTGACGCATTTCCTGATCCCGACCTGCACCGGTTCGCCCAGCGAGGGCTTGTCCTTGGCTTCGACGGCTGCGATCGCCCATCGCTGGGTGTCAGCGCGGACTTTGCCGGGGACGAGAACGCCAGGAACGCCACCGGTCTCCTTGCCTAGCCAGGCTTCCCCCGCGCCGGTGAACGCGCCGCCCTGGAAGTCCTCGGTGTACCCGCCCATGATCCAGACGTTGCCGTCCTTGTCGAGCGCGAAGTAGTCGAACCCGACCTCGGAGACCTCGCCGGAGTCCGTCGATTGATCGAGCATGGCGATTGCCTTCACGCCGTCGATCTCGCGCACCACGTCGGTCATCGTGCTGATCGCCGAGTGCGGAACCTTGCGCCGGCCGACCTCGGTTGTCCCCGTTCTGACCCACTGCGTCCCCGGGCGGAGCGGATGCAACTCGTTGGTGCTCAGCGTGGGGTCGACGAAGTTCGCGGGATCGAATTTGAATTGGGTGTAGGGGACACTGGCGGCCTTGGAGGCGCCGGCGCTCGAACGACCGCTGCAGCCGAGACCGGCGACGGCCGCGAGGCCGAGCGCGAGTGCCGCGAGCGTGCGCCGGATCGGGAATGTCATACGTGCTTCTTGTACACCGGTTGCCTGAACACCGGCTGAATCCAACCGGGCAAGAGTGGCCCTGTTGATCAGGTGATGTTCAGGGCCGTGACACGCGGCGTTGCCCGCAGACTCCCCCACCGAGTCACGGTGACCGGCGGCCGTTCCATTGCACGAGAACGAGGGTGGCGTCGTCGCCTAGCCGGTCGTGTTGATGTTCGAGAACTGCGCGCACCAAGCGCCGAAGGATCTCTTCGGGTTCCAGCTGATCCGACGAGTGCCGGCCAATGAGGTCGGCGAGTCGTTCAGCACCGAATTGATCTGCGCCCGGTTGGTGCGCTTCGACGACCCCGTCCGTATAGAACAGCACGGCGTCACCGGGTTCGAGGGCTTCGGTCGCGACCGTCGCCCGGCCGGAAGGCCCGACGAGATCTCCGAGCCCCCAGGGTGTGGTGGGCGAACACTCAATTTCGCTCACGAGCTGGCCGCCGCGAATCAGCATCGGCAAGGGGTGTCCAGCGTTCGTCCATGTCATCGTTCCGGTATCGAGATCGATTCGGGCGAGTTGGCCGGTGGCGAACTCTCGATCAGAGAACTCGCGGGTTAGCAGGACGTCGAGGTGCTCATGCATCTGCTCAAGGGTGTGACCCTCGCGGCGGTCGTGGCGATACGAGCCCATACAGAGCGCCGCGATGAGCGCGGAACGGACGCCGTGGCCGACGGGATCGAATACCGCCACGTCCAACACCGGGTCGTTGAGCGCGTAATCGAAGCAATCGCCTCCGACCTCATAGGCGGGCTCGAGAACCGCGGCGATTGCGGCTCGGCCGGTCTTGAGCACCAACGGGGGCAGCAGATCCCACTGCATGCTCGCCGGCACCGACAGGGACCGTCGCCGGCGATGAAGGTTGTACAGATCGGTGGATCGAGCCTGCGTCGCGATGAGATACCCGGTGAACAGACCAATTTCTTGGCACGCCGTCACCGCGTCATCCGTCATTTCTGGGAGCGTCACGGCGAGCACTCCGGTCCGATCCGAGCCCTCGTTGATCGGCACCCACACCCGCACACCGTCGGGTCGTTCCGCGGTCACCGGTCGCTGGTCGGCAAAGGCTCGACCGGCGATCGTCGTCGCTACCTCTTCGCTATGCGTGACGTTGGCGTGCGTGCTGCGATCGGGCAACGGTTCGAGGGTGGTCTGCGCGAAGTCGACCAGGTAGACGACGACATCCGTGCCCCCGAGCTCGCCCAGCAATCGGAGCACGACGTCGGGGATTGCCGCGGGGTCGGCCCCATGCGCGGCCCGCAGCGCGCTTCCGAGGTCCAACGACGGCACCCACCGACGATACAAGGGTCACCCCGGTTCAGCGCCATCGCCTATCGCCTCACCTGAGACACAACGAGCGAGGGGAGCTGCCCGACGGACGTCGCGTAGGCGGCCTGCGTGTTCGCGGTCAGCCACGCGAGGTTGCGGCGGTGCAGATCGGAGTTCTCGTCGAAGCGGTTGAGGAACACGACGACGCGATGACTCTCGAGGGCGTCGAGGCAGAGGCGTACCGCGTTGATGGTGCCCAGACCGGCGTCGGCGACGAGCACGACGAGGTCGGGTGCGAGGAGCCCGGCGAGGTCGACGGCGTCGCCGCCGTCGCTCGTCATGGGCGAGCGCACCCCCCCTGCCGCCTCGACGAGCCCGACATCCACCGGTTGGTCCGGCGGCCACTGGATCTCGGCCACCAACTCGGCCAGGAACAGTGGCGACAGCTCGAGTGCCTCGGCGGCCATGAACGGGGCCATGGCCACCCCGTACCAACGATGCGCGGGGCACACGGCGTGTGGGTGCTCGCCGGTCGCCGCGGCAAGAACGTCCGCGTCGGTCATCGTGTCGCCCGGATCAAAGGACTGCGCCGGCTTGCGCGCCGCGACGGTCGAACCCGACTCTCGGAGCGCGAGCGCGAGCGCGGCGCCGACCCAGGTCTTGCCGATCTCGGTGCCCGTCCCGGTGATGAGCAGCAGTTGGTGGGGCCGGGTCACCGGGGAACGGAGGCGGTGTCTCGCCACGCTGGCCAGCAAGTGTCGAGACCCTCGATCAACGCGTCGATCTGGTCATCCGTATGGGCCGCCGAGAGGGCGACGCGCAGCCGAGACGTCCCCGCCGGAACCGTCGGAGGCCGGATTGCCGGTACGAGCACGCCGCGCTGCAAGAGCGCGTCGGCGACGGCCATGGCGTCGTCCTCGGCGCCGATGACGACGGGCACGATCGGCGACGAGTATCCCGGCCGGACCCGGTCGACTACGGCCCGCAGGCGCTGCCGCAGCCCCTCGCCCTCCGGGCCGGCAACGATCCCGACGGCGGCGAGCGCCGCGGCCGCATCCGCGGGCGAGAGTGCGGTCGTAAAGATGTACGAACGCGCTCGGTTGACGAGTAGGTCGATGAACTCTCGCCGGCCGGCCACATAACCGCCCAACGCGCCGAGGGTCTTCGAGAGCGTGCCGACGCGAAGGTACTCGCAGTCAGGCACGACAGCGGGCGCCAGCACGGCGTGGGCTTCGTCGAGGACGAGCAACGCACCCCGCTCGCGGCACGCCGCGGCGAGCTCGGCAACGGGTGCGAGGTCCCCGTCCATCGAGAACACGAGATCGCTGACTACAACGGCAGGCTCGGCGGACGCGGCGAGCATCTCGGCACAGTGTTCGGCGCTCCGGTGGCGGTAGACGTCGACGGTGGCGCGGGAGAGCTGGCAGCCGTCGATGATCGACGCGTGGTTCAACTCGTCGGAGAGCACCCGCCGGCCGCGCCCCGCGAAGGTCGTGAGCGTGCCGAGGTTGGCGGCGAATCCTGTGGAGAAGACCACCGCCGCTTCTTCGTCCTTCCACGCCGCCAGGGCCCGTTCGAGGTCGTGGTGCACCGGGCGCGACCCGACAATGAGGCGGGCGGCACCAGAACCCGCTCCCCATCGTTCGACTGCTGCGCACGCGGCGGCGATGACGGCCGGATGTTGGCTGAGCCCGAGATAGTCGTTGGACGCGAACGACACCACCCGCCGGCCCTCCAACGAGCCTTCAGGCCCGCCACCGTCGAAGATCCGCGGCGATCGCCAGCGGCCCGATTCGCGTACCGACTGGTTCTGCGCCGCCGCCCAACCGGCCCAATGGAATGACGTCATTCGCAGACCTCGTCCAACGCTGCTTCCAATGCATCGACGATCCGGTCGATCTCCTCAGCGGTGGTCGTCAGCATGGGCATGAGCACGACGACGTCTCCGAGCGGTCGCAGAAGCACCCCGCGATCGGCGGCCGCCGCGCAGACCCGCCTTCCCCACCGCAAGCCCTCCGCCGGTGGCGACAACTCGACGCCGGCCATCAGTCCCCGGATGCGGATCTCCTTCACCGACGGCTTCGCGGCGACGCGCTCGTGGAGGAGGGACAAGAGTTGCGCGCTGCGGGCACGCACGTTGGCGAGCACGTCCCACTCATCGAGCAGTTGGAGGTGGCGCAGGGCGACGGCCGCGGCGAGCGCGTTCCCGCCATAGGAGTGGCCGTGATACAGCGTGAACTCCGAGAGGTCCGGACCGAGGAAGGCGTCGTAAACCGAGCCGGCGGCGACGGTCGCCGACATCGGCAGGTACCCCCCGGTGATGCCCTTGCCCAGGCAGAGCAGATCGGGACGGAGGCCGCATTGCTCAGAGGCAAAGAGGGTTCCGGTGCGGCCGAATCCGGTCGCCACCTCGTCGCACACCAGTAGCACGCCGAGGCGCCGGCATTCGGCGCCCAGCGTCTGCAGCGCGGTGGGGTCGTGCAGCAACATGCCGGCGGCGCCCTGCACCAGCGGTTCGATGACGACTGCCGCGACCACGTCGGCGCGTTCGCGCACCAAATCGATCAACGCCGGCACACTCGGGGCGCGCAGAACCGGGAAGCGCAGCGGGTCGAAGAGGTCGGTGCCGAAGCCTCCCGCGCCGAGGGACAGCGAACCGACGGTGTCGCCGTGGTAGGCGTCGGCGAGGGTGAGATAGGTCGTGCGCTCCCGCCGGCCCTTGAGCCACCAGTACTGGAAGGCGATCTTGAGCGCCTGTTCGACCGCGGCGGCACCGTCGGAGGCGAACAGCACGTGCGGCTGGTCGACAGGCACGACCCGGGCGAGGGCCTCGGCGAACTCGATGGCCACGCGGTTCCCGTTGCCGAGCATCGTGGAATGGGCGATCCGGCTCAGCTGGTCGACGATCGCCGCATCCAACTCGGGGACGTGGTGACCGAGCGTGGTCACCCAGAGCGAGGAGATGGCGTCGAGGTACCGATTGCCGTCGACGTCAATGACTTCGCGTTGCTCGCCGCGCTCGATGATCAACGGGCGGTTGGCGGCGTAGGTCGACATCTGGGTGAACCCGTGCCAGACGACGTCCGCATCGCGTTGGATCCACGCCTCGTTCGACTGCACCGAATCATTGTTGTCGGTGCGCCGGTCCCCCGCACCGGCGGCCGGGCCCTCCC
>JACDEA010000420.1 GCA_013816725.1 Actinomycetota bacterium | reverse complement strand
CCGCCGTCTTCCTGCCGACGCCGGGCACGACGGTGAGCGCGTCGACGTCGTCGGTGGACACCGCCCGGCGCAACGACACGGGTGACAGCGACGACAGGATGTTGATCGCCAGCGCCGGGCCGACGCCGTGGGCGCCAAGCAGCGCCTCGAAGCAGGCCCGCTCATCGGCGGTGGTGAACCCGTACAGGACGATGGCGTCCTCGCGCACGTGCGTGTGCACATGGAGGAAGACCGGCGCCCCAACGCCGTCGATCACGGCGTGCGTGCCGGCGGCCACGGTGACCCGGTAGCCGACGCCGCCGACCTCGACCAGCAGCTCGCCCGACGCGAAGCGGTCGAGCACGACGCCGCGCAGCGAGCCGATCATCGGGCCGCCTCGGCGTCGCGTTGCACCTGGAGCGCGACCTTGGCCAACCGGGGACCGACCGTGAGGTGGCACAGGGCCAGGGCCAACGCGTCGGCCACGTCGGGCGGACTGGGCAACTCCGCCAGGCCCAGCTGCACCTGGACCATCTGCTGCACCTGGCGCTTGGTGGCGCCGCCGTAACCGGCGACGGCGTGCTTGACCTCGTTGGCTGTGTATTGGGCGACATCGCAGCCAGCCTCGGCGGCCGCCGCCAGCGCCAAGCCGCTGGCCTGCCCGACGGACATCGCGGTGCGGACGTTGGTCTGGAAGAACACCCGCTCGACGACGACGGCGTCGGGCTCGAGTTCGGCCAGCAGCGCCCGCAGTTCGCGCTGGAGCAATGCCAACCGCTGCGGGAGCGGGTCGCTGGGGGCGGTCGTGATGACGCCGGCGGTACGGAGACGCGGGCTACCGTCGGCTGTCACCGCGCCGAAGCCGCAGCGCGACACGCCGGGGTCGATACCGAGCACGAACACCCGTTCGAGACTAGCTGGCCCGGCCTGTGCGGCGGTGGATGCTAAGAGGTAGGCGTGCGAGGGGCGAGGGTGAGGGCGTATGTGGCCACCGGCCTGGCGGTCGCCGGCAACGCCGGGCTCCTTGCTCGCGGTCCGGCGCGGTCGCTCGGCCCCTCGCTCCTGTTGATCCTGCTCGCCGGCGCGGGCC
The DNA here is from genome assembly GCA_013816725.1 of Actinomycetota bacterium. Lineage (GTDB taxonomy): Bacteria > Actinomycetota > Acidimicrobiia > Acidimicrobiales > JACDEA01 > JACDEA01. Next base: position 1,579 of record JACDEA010000420.1, on the reverse strand, counting down.
TGGGCTGGCTGCTGTGGGAGCAACGCCAGCGAGTGCTCATCTCGCGGACGGTTGTCCTCGTCCTCTCGGCCGGTCTCCTCGCCCTGGCCGCATCGGCCCCGCCGACAGAGTCCCACGACGTGTGGTCGTACGTGATGTACGGACGTATCCCCGCGGTGCACCACGGCGACCCTTACCTGCACCCGCCCAGCGCATACCGCGACGACCCGTTCCGGTTGCACGTCGACCCCGTGTGGCGGCACGCGCGTTCGGTGTACGGCCCGGTGTTCGTGGCCATGGCCGCCGGCACGGTCAAGCTGGCCGGCGACTCTCCCACACGAGCCCGCGTCCTGTTCCAAGCGCAGGCCGCCGTCGCCATCGCGCTGTGCCTGCTCATCATCGACCGGGTCACGCGCGGCGACCCGCGCGCCTTGGCGTTCATCGGCCTCAACCAGCTCGTAGTGGTCACGACCGTCAACAACGCGCACAACGACGCATTCATCGGGTTGGCCGCGTTGGCCGCCGTGGTCATCGCCAAACGGCGGCCGGTCTTCGCCGGCGCGCTGCTCGGACTGGCCGCGCTCATCAAGGTCGCCGCCCTGCTGCCCGCCGGCGTGCTGGCCCTGTGGCTGTACCGGAAGGGGATGCGCCGCGCCGCGGTGCTGCTCGGCGGGGCTGCCGGTGCGGTGACCGCGTTGGGCTACGCCGCCGCAGGAACGGCGGCCGTGCAGGTGCTGGGCTCGGCTCGCGAGCGCATGAACCGGGGATCTTTGTGGTACCCCGTCCGCGAAGTACTGACAAACCTCCGCACCGGAAACCATCCGACGGCGGTTGCGCTGCACGACGCACGCGACACGATCGGTCCCCGCCTCAGCACGTTGTCGACGGTCGCGGTCCTCGCGCTGGCGCTGCTCATCGCGTACCGGGCCCGGCGCGACGCGCCAGTGGTCGTCGCCGCCGCCGTCATCGCCTACACGGTCCTCGGCGCGTACATCCTCCCGTGGTACATGGTCTGGGGCCTGCCCCTGCTGGCGTTGGCGTGGCACACCCGGATGGCCGTCCTGGCCGTCGCCCTCGACTTCGTGCTCGAGCTGGCCTACGTGCCCGACGGCCGGCGTATCGGGCTGCTCCGTGGTCCGGCCATCCACACGTGGATCCAGCGCGTGCAGACCGACACGCGTGTAGTGGTCGTGCCGCTGCTCGAGCTGGCCGCGGTGGTCGCGTTGGTGGTGTGGTCAGCCCGCCGTGCCGGCCGGATCGAGCTCGACGGCGGGTCGCCCGGTGCGGGTCAAGAGGCCCCACCAGGTGACGAGGGCCAGAGCCTCGACGACAGTGCGCCCGGAGAGCTTCGACTGCCCGGCGGCCCGGTCGATGAAAGTGATGGGAACTTCGCGAATGACCGCGTCCACTGACGCGGCCCGGTATACCGCCTCGATCTGGAACGCGTAGCCGTCGGCCCGCGACGCCTGCAACTGGATGCGGCGCACAAGGTCGGCCCGGTACACGCGGTAGCCGGTGGTGTTGTCGGCGATATCGGTGTCCAGCGCGAGCCGCACATAGCGGTTGGCCCAACGCGACAACGCCCGGCGACGGCGCGGCC
>JACDEA010000419.1 GCA_013816725.1 Actinomycetota bacterium | reverse complement strand
GGTCCGAGAGCAGTGTCGATGCGAGCGTTTGCGATCTCCTCGTCGCTGTCGAGCGTTCCGACATACGTAGAGATGAGCGTCTGGACGCTATTGGTGGACCGTTCAGCAAGGTCTGTGGTCACTAACAGCTAGCTGTCGCCCACGAGGTTGGCAAAGAGCGCCAGCTGCTCGGGACGATGGCGCAACAGCTCGGCGTGCCACTGCACACCTAGCACGCGCGGCGCGCCGTCGACCTCGATTGCCTCGGTCGTTCCGTCGTCGGCGTAGGCAACAGCCCGCACACCCTCGCCCAGGTCGGCGATGGCCTGGTGGTGCAACGAGTTCACCTCGAGATCGGTGGTGCCGACGATCGCGGCCAGCGTGCTGTCCGGCTCGACCTTCACCCGGTGCACAGTCTCGTTCCACTGGTCGCGCACCATGTGGTCGTCGAGATGTTGGTGCAACGTGCCGCCCAGCGCGACGTTGAGCACCTGGACGCCGCGGCAGATCGCGAGGAGCGGACGGTTCCTCTCAGCACAGCGCTTTGCCAGCGCGATGTCGAACGCGTCGCGACCGGCGGTGGCCGCCTGCGTCCGCGGGTCAACCGCGGCGTCGTAGTTCGCCGGCCCGACGTCGGGACCGCCGACCAGGACGACGCCATGGATGTGATCGAGCAGCCCGTCGACGTCGTCGGGCTGCAATTCGGGCAGCACGATCGCAAGCCCACCCGCCTTCTCGACCGCGCGCGCGTAGCTGGCGTGACTCACCAGCGCGGGAACGTCGATGCCTTCCTCGGGAACCAACTCACGCCACGACGAGATCCCGATAAGCGGCTTCACCACCCGAAAAAGTACCGTGGTCGCGATGCCGACGATCACGCTGGAGGAACACGGTCCACCGATCGTGCGGATCCTGGGCGGAACCCTTCGCCGCGCCGCCGCCCAACCGAAGCTGGCGCGGCGGATGGACAAGATGAAGGGACGCGTCGCGCTGCGCTCGACCACCGACCCCCAGGCGGTGACGATCGCGTTCGACCACGGCACGGTCCACGTGACCCACGGCGCCGATCCCAAGGCCGACGTCACGATCAGCGCCGACCTCAACACGATGGGCCGGCCGGGGGCGCCGAAGCCGAAGGTCACCGGCGCGGCTCGTCATCTCAACTTCGCCCTCGGCGTGTCCAAGGTGCTCGACCCGCCGACGCCTGGTGGGTGGTCCGACGCGGTGCGGGAGTTCTGGGTGTGGGCGGCGGACAAGCGCGGTGTACCCGACCACCTGCGTGTCGTCTGCACCGACGACGGGACGGAGCTGGACCTCGGCGCTCCCGGCGGGACGTCGATCGAGTTGCACGGGCCGGCGTGGGCGCTGCTCGCCATCTTCACCGGCGGCGACCACTTGGCCGCCGCCGTTCTCGAGCGCCGCGTGCAGGTGGTCGCCGATTTCGCCGCGCTGAGCCGGTTCACCGGTGTGATCACCCAACTGATGCTGGGTGGCGAGTGACGGGCGAGCTGGTCCGCATCGAGGGGACGACACTCGACGGTCCGCTGGTCGGCAAGCACGTGTCGCCGGCCAAGTTCCGGGCCTGCCTGCCCGACGGCGTCTGCCTGGCCGACTTCGTGCTGGCGATGGACGTGGCCGGCACGCCGCAGCTCGGGTGGTGGGGCGAGTGGCGACAGCAGGCGCTGGGCGACATGTACCTGCGCCCGGACCTGGCGACCGAGGCGCCCGTGCCCGACGCGCCCGGCCTGGTCGGCTACCTCGGCACGTTCACCGACGTGCACGGAAACCCCTTGCCGGTGTGCCCGCGCTCGGTCCTCCAGCGCGCCCATGCACGTTTGGCTGCCATGGGCTACGAGGCCAAGACCGCGTTCGAGATCGAGTTCTTCATCGTCGAGGAGTCGCTGGACGAAGCGCGCCGGCGGGCGTTCAAGAATCTCACGCCGCTCGGCGGCGCCGGCCACAAGATGCCCTACCTGACGCAACGCTCACCGGAGTTCCTTCCGATCCTTCGGTCGGCGGTCGAACGTCTCGAAGCCATGGGGATCCCGTGGGAGGCGTTCAACGACGAGGCGGCGCCGGGGCAGTTCGAGTTGAACCTGGCGCCCGCCGATCCCGTGACCACCGCGGACCGCACGGTTCGAGCCAAGCGGATCTTGCGCGACGCCGCCTTCGAACATGGCCACGCGGTGACGTTCATGGCCCGGCCCTTCCCGGTGTACGGCAGCGGGCTGCACCTCCACGTGTCGTTGTGGCGCGACGGCGAGCCCGCCTTCGCCACCGGCGACACGATGCGCCACTGGGTGGGCGGGAGTCTGGTGACTGCGGCCGGCGCGACGTCGATCTGCACGCCCACGATCAACGCATTCCGCCGGCAGGTCGACTTCGCCGCAGTACCGACCACGCCGACATGGGGCGAGGAGAACAAGGGCGCCGCGTTCCGCACGATCACCCGGTCCGGCTCACTGGCTCGCGTCGAGCACCGCATGGCGTCGGCCGACGCCAATCCCTACTTGGTTCTGGCCGCGGTGCTGTCCGGTGGCATCGCGGGCCTGGAGGAGCGCATCGAGCCGCCGCCTGCGGTCGCCCATCTCCCGTGGGGGCTTCCGGCCGGCTACGAGCGCTTGCCGGCATCGATCACCGCGGCGGCCGACGCCCTCGAAGGCGACGAG
>JACDEA010000418.1 GCA_013816725.1 Actinomycetota bacterium | reverse complement strand
GGCGGCGTCGGCCGCCGCGACCCGACCAGCGGCCTTGTCGGCGTCGGCCTGGGCGGCTCCCGCCTTTAGCCGGGCCGCGTTGTACTGCTCGGTGAGGACCTCGGCGTCGCGGGCTTTGGCGTCGAGTTGAGCGGCGACACGGGCCGCTTCGGCCTTCTTGGTCGCCAAGGGGTCGGCACTGGCCGGCCGGCCCGCCAACGTCCCCGCCAATGTCGCGAATAACAGCGCGGCGACGACCGCCGTCGTGAACCGCTTCACAATGGCGCAAAAGACTAACGGCGCGCTCCCACCTCTTCAAGGACCCTCCCCCGGCTGTACGGTGCGAACTATGGCTAGCGAGTGGCGTATTGAGCACGATTCGATGGGTGACGTACGGGTACCGGCCGACGCCAAGTGGGCGGCGCAGACCCAGCGGGCGGTGGAGAACTTCCCCATCTCGGGCCTGCGGATAAGCCGGCCGCTCATCGGCGCGTTGGCGTCGATCAAAGGCGCCGCCGCGGTGATCAACGGCCGCCAGAACACGATTGCCAAAGACGTGGCCGACGCTCTTCACGGCGCGGCGGCCGAGGTCGCCGGTGGGAAGTGGGACGACCACTTCCCCGTCGACGTGTACCAAACGGGATCGGGCACGTCGTCGAACATGAACTTCAACGAGGTCCTGGCCACGCTGGCCTCCGAGCGCCTCGGGCGCGAGATCCGGCCCAACGACGAGCCCAACGCGTCGCAGTCGTCCAACGACGTATTCCCGTCGGCCATCCACCTGGCCGCCACGCGCGAGCTGGTCTACGACCTCATGCCCGCACTCGATCACCTGGCCAAGATCCTCCGCAAGAAGCAGCGCCAGTTCAAAGACGTCGTCAAGACCGGGCGCACTCATCTCATGGACGCCACTCCCGTCACGCTGGGCCAGGAATTCGGCGGCTACGCGCAGGCCGTCGAGCTGGGCGTCGAGCGGATCACCGGCGTGTTGCCCCGCGTCGGCGAGCTGCCGTTGGGCGGCACCGCGGTCGGCACCGGTCTCAATGCGCCGAAGGGCTTCGCCAAGGCGGTGATCAAGCACCTGGCCGACGACATGGGCCTGCCGCTGACCGAGGCCCGCGACCACTTCGAGGCGCAGGCCTCGCGCGACGCACTGGTCGAGGCCAGCGGCGTGCTGCGGACGATCGCGGTGTCGCTCTACAAGATCGCCAACGACCTGCGCTGGATGTCCAGCGGGCCGCGGTGCGGTCTGGGCGAGATCCACCTTCCCGACCTCCAGCCCGGCTCGTCGATCATGCCCGGCAAGGTCAACCCCGTCGTTCCCGAAGCGGTCTGTCAGGTCGTCGCCCAGGTGATCGGCAACGACGCTGCGGTGGCCTTCGGCGGCGCCGCCGGCAACTTCGAGCTCAACGTGATGCTCCCGGTGATCGCCCGCAACATCATCGAGTCGATCGGGCTGCTCGCCGCGGTCAGCCGGGCGCTGGCCGACAAGTGCATCGCCGGCATCGAAGCCGACGTCGATCAGTGCCGCACCTACGCGCTGTCGTCGCCGTCGATCAGCACGTCGCTCACGCCGTACATCGGCTACGAGGAGACGGCCAAGGTGATGAAGCAGTCGCTGGCCGAGAACAAGACGCTCCGCGAGGTCGTGCTCGAGCGCAAGCTGATGTCGGAGGACGATGTCGACCGTGCTCTCGACGTGATGGCCATGACCAAGGGTGGAATCGTCAAATAAGGGCGACGGCGGGGGAGCCCTCGAACGGGCCGGGATCGCGAGGGAGCGGGATTACCGGCGCCGTCCACGAGGTCACCAACGCGAGATGGTCGGCCACCGTTTTCCATCCGGCCGGGTCCCACCCCTCGGCCGCGTTGGCGATCGTGCCGTCCATGGCCAGGTGCACGAACGCAGGAAGGCGCTCCAAACCGCAGCCCTTGATGGCGACGCGGTCGGGATCAACGAACGTCAATGTGTCTTGGGCGTGGGGCCCGAGAAACATGCGGCACTCCTCGGGCGTGCCCGCGCACAAGAACGCAACGCGTACGTCGGCTTGTTCGAAGGTCGTCAGGATTCGCGCCGCCGTCGGCAGGATCCACGCGCTCTCGTGGGTGAAGGGATCGATGGCCACGAAGGCGAGGTGGAACGTCGTCAGCCACTCGCGCACAGTGCGACCCTCGCCTCCCAATGGGGTGAGAACGAGGTCGGGCGGCGGATCGGCAGCCATCGGCGGCAGAACGTAGTCGGCGAGTAGCGTCACGTTCGCTATGGGCATTGCCAGCGGCGGTTACAAGCTTCTCCTGCTCCTGGTCGCCATCATCGGTCTGATGATCTGGAAGCCGGGGGCGTAAGCCCTCTCGGCCGTGCATCCCATCGAGCGGCTGCGCTATGTCGCCCGTGCTCGCGGGGCGGGGCCGACGGCCCTCGGCCGCGAAGCGGCCGGCGCGCTGGCCGGATTCGCCGACGATCCGCCCGCGCTGGTAACGGCGTGTCGGCGCTTGGTCGACCGCCACCCGACCGACGGTCCGGTGTGGTGGCTCGCGGCTCGCGTCCTGGCCGCCGCCGACCCCGGAAGCGAGGCGTGGCGCGCCGCGGAGGAGCTGGCCGATGATCCGACACCCGGCGAGCTGGCTGCGGGGTTGCCCGGCGACGCCACCGTGTTGCTGGTCGGGTGGCCGGAGC
>JACDEA010000417.1 GCA_013816725.1 Actinomycetota bacterium | reverse complement strand
GCCCACGAGCAGATCACCGTCGCGCTCGGTTGCGGTGCCAACGCCCCCCGGCCGGGCGTACTCGCGGCCGCGCCACTTGGCGAAGGTCGCGCCGGTCCCAGCCCCGACCCGACCGGTGAGCACCGGGCCGTCGCTGGCCGCTTCGCACGCCGCGTACCCCGCGTCGCCGTCTGGCCGCACGTCGCCGCTGCCTTCGAGCAGGTCGAACAGCACCGCGCCGACGACGATGGGAACCGGCCCGGCCGCGGTCGCGAAACCGCGCCCCCGTTCGGCGCACCAACGAACGACACCGTCGCAGGCCGCCAGCCCGAAGGCCGACCCGCCCGACAACACCACGGCGTCGATGCGGGCGACGCGCCGTTCCGGCTTCAGAAGGTCGAACTCGCGAGTTCCAGGTGCACCGCCCCGTACCTCGCCTGACGCCACCGTTCCTTCGGGGAACAGCACCACCGTGCAACCGGTCGCCGCCGCGGTGTGCGTCCAGTGACCGACCCGGATGCCGGGAACGTCAGTGATACCGGCGCTGGACCCGCGGTCCGATGCCACACACCACCTCGTAGCTGATCGTGCCGAGCCGGTCGGCCCACTCGTCCGCCGTGATCTCGTCGTCGCCCTGGCTACCGATGAGCACGACCTCGTCGCCCACGCTCACGTCGTCGTCGCCGCAGTCGACCATCAGCTGATCCATTGTCACGACCCCGGCCATCGGGCGGCGCCGGCCGCCGATCAATACGGGTGCACCGTCGAGACCCAGGCGGCGGGGCACCCCGTCGGCGTAACCGATGGGAACCGTGGCGATCGTGGTCGGCGCATCGGCGACGAAGCGATGTCCGTATGACACGCCCTGACCCGATCCGATCCGGCGGACGTGGGTCACCTCGGCCCGCACCGACATCGCCGGCGTCAGGGCGACGCGGCCAGCCAGTTCCGGCGACGGCGCGATGCCGTAGATGGCGATGCCGCAACGCACGAGGTCGAGGCGGGCGTCGCTATGGGCGATGGCCCCGGCCGAGTTCGACGCGTGCACGATGTCGGGACGGATGCCCAGTCCGTCGAGCTCCGAACGAACGACGTCCAGCCGGCGCAGCTGTTCCTTCGTCGTAGCGTCCTTGTCGGGCTCGTCGGCCACCGCGAAGTGCGTCCACAGTCCCCCGAGGCGCATACCGCTTTCGATCACCGCGGTGACGATGTCGATCACGTCGTTGGGATCAGCGCCGACCCGGTGCATGCCGCTGTCGACCTTCACGTGAGCGGCGTCGGCACCGGCGGCGACCGCCGCCGTTACGCCCCGGCGCGTGTAGAGCGTCGGCGTCAGTCGATGGCGCACCACCGTTGTCATGGCATCGGCGGGCGGCTCCGACAGGAGCAGGATCGGCGCGTCGATCTTCTCGTCGCGCAACGCCACGCCTTCCTCGACGAAGGCGACGGCCAGCCATGTGGCGCCGCCGGCCAGCGAGGCGTTGGCCGCGGCGACCGCACCGTGCCCGTAGCCGTTGGCCTTGACCACCGCGCACACCGCGGCGGGCGCCACGAGCGCGCGAAGCGCCTCGACGTTGCCGGTGATCGCGCCCGTGTCGATGTCGGCCCACGCCGGACGGGAAACCGCCTCAGCCACGAGACCACCACCGCGGGATCAACTCGAGAAGATCGCCGGCCACCAGACCGCGCTCGGGACCGAGTTCGGCCGCCGCGCCGTGGACGAATGCCGCGAAGGCAGCCGCGTGGAGACTGGGCAGCTCGAGCGCGAGGAAGGCGCCGATGATCCCCGAGAGAACGTCGCCCGAGCCCGCGGTCGCCAGCCGCGGCCCGCCGGTGTTCGTGACCAGCGTGTCGCCGTGCGCGTCGGCGACGATGGTCGTCGCCCCCTTGAGTAGCGCGGTGGTGCCGCTCTTGCCGGCCAGGTCGCGAACGTCGCCGAAACGGTCGTCGCCGGGGCGGGCGCCGGTGAGACGACCGAACTCACCCTCATGCGGCGTGAGCACGGTGGCGGCCGCCCGGGCCGACAGGTCGGGCGACGGTCCGAGCATCGTGAGCGCGTCGGCGTCGATCACGACCGGCACGTCGGCCTCGGCGATGATGCGGCGGATCTCGCTGGCTTTGCGGTCGTCGGTACCGAGACCGGGCCCGACCACCAGCGCCTTGCACCATTGCATGTCCTCGAGGACTGTGGAGCCAAACCCGACGGCGGGCGTCGCGCGCACGACGACTTCGCCCGGCGCGACGGTGGCCGGATCGGCACCGGGGACGCCAAGGCGCACCATGCCGGCGCCAGCGCGCAAGGCGGCACGCGCCGACAGGGTGGCGGCGCCGTACATTCCGGGCGAACCGGCGAGTACGAAGACCGCAGCCGACCACTTGTTGGAGTCGCGACTGCGCGCCGGCACGAGGCGACGCACGTCGGCCTCCTCGACGAGATGGGTCCGGGTCTGTTTCGCATCCAAGCCGATATCGGCCAGCACCACGCGGCCGGCGTGCGCGGGGCCGTCGCCCACGAGCAGTCCCGGTTTCAGCGCCGCGAACGTCACCGTTGCGTCGGCCCGCACTGCTCCCGGCGCGGCCCGGCCGGTGTCGCCGTTCACGCCGGAAGGGATGTCGACGGCGAGGACCGGCGCGCCGCCCGGGTCGGGCGCGTCGTAGGTGCCGCGGAACCCGGTCC
>JACDEA010000416.1 GCA_013816725.1 Actinomycetota bacterium | reverse complement strand
CCATCGGCACGTCGCACACCTCACAGTCGGCCACCCAGCACACGTCGTCCTCGTGGTGCCAGGGCGTGATCTTGGCCGCCTCGCACAACTCGCAATCAGCCAACCGCCGGGTCCCAGGCCGTCAGGTTGCCGAGCCGCTCGTCGTTGGAGAACACCTCCGCAATGGGCTGACGGATGCCGAGCCGCTTCTGCAGCTTCTCGGCGTCCATGTGCTGGTTCCACAGGACAAACGTGACGGCGACGCCGGCGGCGCCGGCCCGGGCCGTGCGCCCCGACCGGTGCAGGTACATCTTGTGGTCCTCAGCCGGGTCGTAGTGGATGACGACGTCGATGGCCTCGACGTGCAACCCGCGGGCAGCCACATCGGTGGCGACGAGGACGGGAAGCTTCCCGTCGGTGAAGTCCTTGAGCGCCCGCTCGCGTTGCACCTGGCGCAGGTCGCCGTGAATGGCGCCGGCCTTGACGCCTTCCTTCTTGAGTTGCAACACCAGCCGGTCGGCGCCCCGCTTGGTGCGGCTGAAGATCAGCGTGCGGTAGTTGGCGTTGGCGATGGCGGCGGCGACCTTGGGCTTGTCGAGCTGGTGCACACCGAGGAAACGATGAACCATCTCCTCGACGGTGACGGTGTCCGACGCCACCTCGTGGCGCACCGGATCGCGCAAGTAGAGGCGGATCAGATGATCGACGTCGCGGTCGAGGGTGGCCGAGAACAACATCGTCTGATGGTCGCCGGTGATACGGCGCAGGAACCACTCGACCTGCGGCAGGAACCCCATGTCGGCCATGCGGTCGGCCTCGTCGAGCACGATGATCTCGACGTCCTCCACCGACAGCTCGCCCCGCTCGCCCAGATCGATCAGCCGGCCGGGCGTGGCGATGACGACGTCGGTACCCTGCCGCAGCGCCTTGATCTGTGGGTCCATCGGCGAGCCGCCGTAGAACGAGCGCAGCCGCAGTCCGTAGCGATCGGCGAGCGGCCGCAGCACGTCGTGCACCTGCACCGCCAGCTCCCGCGTCGGCACCAGAACGAGCGCTCGCGGTCGCCTGGGCTCGGCCTTGCCGACCCGCATCAGGAGGGGCAACCCGAACGCCAGCGTCTTACCCGAGCCGGTTTTGGCCTTGCCGCACACGTCGCGCCCCGCCAGCGCATCGCGGATCGTTAGCTCCTGGATGGCGAACGGCTCGAGGACGCCGCCGCCGGCCAACTCCTCGACCAACTCATCGGCCACACCGAGTTCCTTGAAGGTCGTCACGGCCGATCCAACGCGGCGCGCATACCGGCGACGATCTCGCCCGCGTCGTCGGGGCCGCCGCCGTCGAGGAGCCTTCGCATCAACACTGACGCGGTGATCACGCCGTCGGACTCAGCGGACAGGTCGACGGCGTGCTGCGGTGTCGACACGCCGAATCCGATCAGCACCGGCTTGTCGGTGGCCGCCTTGAGCCGTTTGGCCAGGAGCCCGGCCGAGTCGGCCACCGCGTGGCGCTCCCCGGTGACGCCCATCACGCTGACGCCGTACACGAAGCCACGCGACCGGTCGCAGATGCGGGCCAGGCGATCTTCCGGTGTGACCGGCGCGGCGAGGAGCACAGTCGCCACGTTGGCATCGTCAGCGGCACGCGACCACTCAGGCAACTCCTCCAGCGGAACGTCGGGAACGATGGCGCCGCAGACGCCGTTGTCGGCGAGCAGCCGGGCGAAGCGCCGGTGCCCCGTGCGGAAGACAATGTTGTAGTACGTCATGACGACGACCGGTACGCCGATCTCCAGGTCGCCCAGCGAGTTGATGATCCCAGTGGGTGTAGCGCCGGCCTGCAAGGCGCGCTGCGACGCCTCTTGAATCGTGGGCCCATCCATCACCGGGTCCGAAAACGGAATGCCGACCTCGACGGCGTCGGCGCCGGCGGCGACAACCGCTTCGATCGTCTCCAACCACCGGGCGTCGATGCCGCCGGTGACGTAGGGAACGAGCAGCTTGCACCCGGCGTCGCGCCGCGCCCGGAGATGGGGCTCGAGATCCATCACGCCAGCTTCTTGAGGATGTCGCGTATCTGGGCGACGTCCTTGTCGCCCCGACCCGACAGCGTGACGAGAACGGTCGAGCCGCGCGGCAAATCGGGCGTGCCCGCCGCCCGGGTGAGCCAGGCCAACGCATGGGCCGACTCCAACGCCGGGAGGATTCCTTCGGTTTCGGCCAGCAACTTGAACGCGTCGAGAACCTCGGCGTCGGCGACCGGCTCGTAGGTGGCCCGGCCCTGCGCGGCGAGGAACGCGTGCTCGGGCCCGACGCCGGGATAATCGAGGCCGGCCGATATCGAATGTGCCTCGGTGATCTGCCCGTGCTCGTCCTGCAACAGGAGCGACTTCGACCCGTGCACCACGCCGGGGATCCCGTGGCCGATGGCGGCCCCGCCGGCCGGCTCGGCCCCCACGAGTCGGGCGTCGGTGTCGATGAAGCCGGCGAATGTGCCGGCGGCATTGGAACCACCACCGACACAGGCGACGACATAGTCGGGGTCGCGCCCGTCGAGCACCTCGCGCATCTGCGCACGCGCTTCGTCGCCGACCACCCGCTGGAACTCGCGCACCATCCACGGGTACGGGTGTGGGCCCATCACCGAGCCGAGGCAGTAGTGCGTGGTCTCGACCGACGCCACCCAATCCCGCATCGC
>JACDEA010000027.1 GCA_013816725.1 Actinomycetota bacterium | reverse complement strand
GCCGGAGACGATCCGGGAGATATTGAGGGAGGCGAAGGCGCAGCCGGAGACGATCCGGGCAATATGGAGGACCGACCCCGCAACCTGAGGACCATGCTCTCCGAGGCCAAAGACGCCTCGGAGTTGATGGTCGACCTGGCCTACGCCGCCTTGTACTTCGGCGACGCCGCCATGGCCGAAGAGGTGCTCGAGCTCGAGCACCGCCTGTCGGGCCTCGTCCACGAGATGCGGGCCACGTCGGTGGTGGCCGCTCGCTCGCCGCGTGACGCCGACGCTATGGCGTCGGTCCTTCAGGTGATCAGCGCGATCGAGGCCATCGGCAACGCCGCGGTGGACATCGCCAAGATCGTCACCCGCCGCCTCGGCATCCCGCGCGCCCTCGTCGCTGACCTGTCGGCCGCCGAAGAGGTGTCGCACCGGGTGCGCGTGCGCGAGGTCTCGCACATGGCGCACCGGCCCTTGTGCGACCTCGAGCTGCCCACCGTCGCCGGGCTCAGCATCGTCGCCGTCCGCCGCGAGAACGACTGGATCACCGACGTCGACGGCGCCACCATCGTGATGCCGTCCGACGTGTTGTTCCTCCAGGGCGCGTCGGCGGGCATCCCTCGCGTACGGGCAATGGCCGGCGCACCGGCGTGGGAGCCGCCCCGACCGCCGGAGGACCCCGCCCTCACCGACCTCGACCGCGCCATCGACGTCCTCGTCGAGATGAAGAACGTGTCAGAGGTGGCCGTGGGCCTCGCCTACTCCGCGCTGGTGTTCCGCGACCAGGGCCTGGCCGCCGAGGTCAACCATCTCGAAGATCGTCTCGACGACATGCGGGAGCGGCTCGAGCTGTGGGTGTTGCGCAGCGCGCACGACGAAGTCGACCCCGCCCCGCTGCGCGGGCTGCTCCACCTGGGCCAAGCCTCCGAGGCGTTGGCCGACGCCGCGCAGCAGATGGTGTGGCCGCTGGAGAAGGGCGAGGAGCTGCATCCGATCCTGGCGCTGGCGTTGGGCGAATCCGACGAAGTGGTCGTACGGGTGCCGGTGGCAGCCCGGTCGGCCTGCGACGGCAAGAGCCTTCAGGAGTTGCAGCTCGAAACCGAGACCGGCTTCTACCTCCTCGCCATCCGCCGGGGCGGTCGCTACGTGTACCGGCCGCGCAAGGACGTCGTCCTCCAGGTCGACGATGAGCTGATCGCCACCGGCCCCGACGAAGGTCACAAGCTGCTTACCGAACTGTGCGGGTACCGCCTCATCGAGGACGACGAGACCGGCGAGGACGAACTCGTCCCCGTCTCGCATTGACGCGAACCAGTCGCAAGGCGGCGTCGTTCACCGAGTCCGTCATCCGCGAGATGACGCGGCTCTCTCTGGCCCACGGTGCGGTCAACCTGGCGCAGGGGTTTCCCGACTTCGCCTGTCCGCAGGAATTGAAGGACGCGGCCAAGGCGGCCATCGACGGGGACGTCAATCAGTACGCGGTGACGTGGGGGGCAAAGTCGTTCCGTGACGCCATCGCCGGGAAGGTGGCGCGCACGTATGCCGGCTGGACCATCGACCCCGAACGCGAGATCTGCGTGACGTGCGGCTCGACCGAAGCGATGATCGCCGCCTGCCTCGCGCTGCTCGATCCGGGCGACGAGGTGGTCATCTTCGAGCCGTGGTACGAGAACTACGGGCCCGACACGATCCTGTCCGGCGCGGTCCCGCGCTACGTCACGCTGCATGAGCCGGAATGGTCGATCGACGCCGCGGAGTTGCAGGCCGCGTTCGGTCCGAAGACCCGGGCGATCATCGTAAACACGCCGCACAACCCGACGGGCAAGGTGTTCAGCGTCGACGAGCTGGCGGCCATCGCTGGGCTGTGCGAGAAGTGGGACGCGTGGGTGTTCACCGACGAGATCTACGAACACATCCACTAACTCGGCGCCGGTGGCCACGTCCCTCCGGCCACGGTGCCGGGGCTCGAAGATCGGACCGTCACGATCAACGCGCTGTCGAAGACGTACGCCGTGACCGGGTGGCGCGTCGGGTGGACGATCGCACCCCCGGCGGCTACCGACGCCATCCGCAAGGTGCACGATTTCCTCACGGTCGGCGCGGCGGCGCCGTTGCAGGAGGCCGGTGTCGCGGCCATGGCCATGCCGCCGGAGTACTACGCCGCGCTGGCCGACCGGTATCGCGAGCGGCGCGACGTGTTGTGTGACGCGCTGGAGAAGGTGGGCTTCGCGCTCGAGCGGCCCGACGGCGCCTATTACGTCATGTGCGACACGTCGGCGTTGGACGCCGCGCGCGACGACGTGGCCTTTGCCCGGCGCCTCGTCGAGGAGGTCGGCGTGGCCGCGGTGCCCGGTTCGAGCTTCTACCGGCCCGACGTCGTCGACGGCCGCAGCAAGATCCGCTTCGCCTTCCCGAAGCGGCTCGAAACCCTCGAAGCGGCGGCGGCGAGGTTCAGCGCGCTCGCCGGGTGAGCGTCAAGCGCGCCGTCCCACTTGTCGTCGGCGGCGCGGTCGCGTTGCTCGGCGTGGTCGGTCTTCCTTTGGGCGGCGTGGCCGGGATCGCCGTCGCCGTGGCGATGGGTGCGCTCTTCGGTGACGACGCGTTCGCAGCCGGCGCGCTGGTGAGTGTGCCGAGTGCCGCGGTGGCCATCGTGCTGGCGGTGACGAGGTCGGTGGCATGGACCGCGTTCCTCGTCGTCTTCACGCCGGTGTCGATCGTGCTCAGCGGCGTGCTCGGCCGGGTCGGCGCGGTAATCGTCGGCCTCGTGCGGCCGATCGATGCGCCGGCCGGCGCCCTCCCCGGCAGCATCGCCGCCGTCAAAGCCCAGCAGGCCGTCGAGCAGCGCCGTCGCGGCATCGCACTGGTGGTCGTGTTCGCATCGGTCGCAGTAATGGGCTGGGCGACCGACAACCGGGTGAACGCGGCGGCCGACCGCCGCGCCCGCGACGTGCAGCCCCGCCTGGTCGCCGCCCGGCCTGTGTACTTCGCCGACGATCTCTACAAGGCCAAGAACGAGGTCGGCGCATGGGTCACGCTGCGGCGCGGCCCGCCCTTCGCAATGGTCGCCGAAGTCACCTACGGATGGGCCGTGCGCTGCGTCGTCCGCCAACTCGACGAGCCCCGCCGGGTCTACATCGAGGAGCGCCGCCAGACCTGCTGACGGGTCCGAAGGCTGCAAGTCTCAGCACACTCCTAGAGCCAGTCGCGCCTCTTGAAGTAGGAGTAGCCGCCGGCGGTGAGGATCACCATGAGGCCGAGGGCCCAGGCGTAGCCGTACTTCCAGCGCAACTCAGGCATGTGGACGAAGTTCATGCCGTAGATGCCGGCGATCAGCGTGGAGCCGAGCAGGATGGCGCCCCACGACGTCATCCGCTTCATCACCTGGTTCATGCGGTTGGAGATGATCGCCAGGTGCGCGTCGACGGCGTTGCCCATCAGCTCGCGCTGGCTGTCGATGACGTCGGCGGCCCGCAGAACATGGTCGTACACGTCCTGAAGGTGCACGGTCGTTCTCTCGTCGAGCCACTCGACCTCGCCCCGCAGCAACGACCCGACGACCTCCCGCATCGGGACGACGGCGCGCCGGAACAGCACCAGCTCGCGGCGAATGCTGAACAATCGCTGCTGCATGTCGTGCTCGTCGTGATGATCTTCGGTGAAGATGTGGTCCTCGAGCAGTTCGAGGCGGTCCTCGACTGCGTCGGTGGCGTCGAAATAGCCGTCGACCAGGTCATCGAGGATCGTGTAGAGCAGGAACCCGACCGTGGCGCAGTCGGGCTTGGTCCGCTCGAAGCGCGATCGGGCGCTGTCGGCCGACCAGCACTGCTGCTCGCTGCCGCGCTCTCGCACGCTGATGAGCCAGTTCTTGCCGACGAACAGGTCGACCTCGGCCAGCTCGCGGGAGTGGGCGACGATGAACGCGTGGTTCGGGTAGCGCTCGAGCTTGGGGCGCTGGCCGTGCTTGGTGGCATCCTCGATGGCCAGCGGATGCAGACCGAACTCCTCCTGCAGCCGGGCCAGCTCCTCCTCCGTCGGATCGACCACGTCGAGCCACCGCAGCGGATCGGTGTCGTTGTACGTGGCCTCGGTGATCACACGTAACCCCGCAGCCGGGCGGCGCGAGCGACCCGCTCGATGCCGATGGCGAACGCTGCCTGCCGCAGTGAGACGCCGCGCTTCTCAGAGAACGACGCGCACGCATCGAAGGCCTTGACCATCGCGTCCTGCAGCTCGGTGTTGAACTGCGTCTCCTTCCAGCGGAACTGCTGGATGTTCATAGCCCACTCGAAGTAGGAGCCGGTGACGCCGCCCGCATTGGCCAGGATGTCGGCCACGATCCGCACGCCCTTGTCGCTGAGGACCTTGTCGGCGTCGGGCGTCGTAGGGTGGTTGGCCGCTTCGATGATGATGCCGGCGCGGATCGCATCGGCGTTGCCGCGGTTGATGACCTCGCCCAGCGCAGCCGGAATGAGCACGTCGCAGTCGAGCTCGAGCAGCTCCTCGTTGGTGATCTTGTCGCAGCCTTCGACGTCGTGGAGCGGGCGATACGACCCGGCCCAGCCAAGCAGCGCGGTGATGTCGAGACCCTTCGCGTTGTAGACCGCGCCGCTCACGTCGGAGACGGCCACGACCTTGATGCCGCGCTCGTGCAACTCGCGCGCCGCCCACGACCCCACATTGCCGAAACCCTGGATGGCAACCGTCGCCTCGCCGAGATTGACGTCCCAGCGCTTGGCCGCCGCCTCGAGCACGTACACACAGCCCCGGCCCGTCGCCGCCTCGCGACCGGGGGCCCCGCCGAGGTCGAGCGGCTTACCGGTGACGATGGCCGGCGTGTAGCCGTAGCGGCTCGAGTAGGCGTCCATCATCCACGCCATCACCTGCGCGTTGGTGTTGACGTCGGGCGCGGGGATGTCTCGTCGTTCGCCCAGCACGTGGCTGATCGACAGCGTGAACCGACGGGTCATGCTCTCGATCTCGCGGGCGCTCATCCCCGTCGGGTCGCATTCGATGCCGCCCTTGGCGCCGCCGAAGGGGAGATCCATCAGCGCGGTCTTCCACGTCATCAGCGACGCCAGCGCCCGCACCTCGTCGAGGTCGGCCGACGGGTGATAGCGGATGCCACCCTTGTAAGGACCGCGGGCGCCGTTGTGCTGCACCCGGTAGCCCTTGAACACGCGCAACCCGCCGTCGTCGGTGCGCACCGGCACCTGCACCGCGATCTCGCGGTAGCTCGTCTTGAGGACGTCGTAGAACTCGTCCTTCAGGTGGACGAGGTCGGCCGCCTCGTCGAAGAACTGGTTCACCGCCTCGAACGGACCCTGCTCTTTGCGCGCCTCCGGCACGACCTGTTCTTTGCGCGCCTCCGGCACGGTCTGGTCTTCGGCCATCGTGGCGAACGCTATTACTGTCGGCGCGATGGCCGCCCCGATGGTCGCCGTCGTGGGCTATCACCTCGAGGTCGGACGCGTGTCGCACTGGCGCCACGGCGCCTACGCCGTGCCCGACGCCTACGTGGATGCCGTGCGCCGGGCCGGCGGGCTGCCGGCGGTGATCCATCCCGACGACGTCGACCTCGATCGCTGCGACGCCGTCCTGCTCATCGGCGGCGGCGACATCGACCCGGCCCGGTACGGGCCGTCCGACGCCGCACCGACGGTCTACGGCGTCGAGCCCGACCGCGACGACGCCGAGGTCGCCCTCGTCCATGCCGCCATCGAGCGCAACCGGCCGCTCCTCGGCATCTGCCGCGGCATCCAGGTCGTGAACGTCGCGTTCGGCGGCACGCTGGTCGTCGACCTACCCGCGGTGGGCGGGTACGCGGCCCACGGCGTGCCCGGCGGCGACCCCGCGGTTCACGACATCGGCGTATCGCCCGGAGCGCGCCTGGCCGCCGCCGAAGGCATCACCTCTATGCGGGTGTCGTGCCACCACCATCAAGGTGTCGACCGCGTCGGCGCGGGACTGGTCGCCACCGCGTGGGCCGACGACGGCTTGGTCGAAGCGCTCGAGTACGACGGCGACGCGTGGGTCGTCGCGGTGCAGTGGCACCCCGAGGACACCGCGGCCACCGACCCGGCGCAGCAGGGATTGTTCGACGCCCTGGTGGGCGCCGCCGTTCAAGCGGGCGTGAGGTAGCGGCCGAAGAAGTCGAGTATGCGGCGCCACGCGTCCTCGGCCTCCGGCTCGGAGTAACCGACGTGCATCGGTGACGGCACGCGCATCATCCACGCCGGGCCGTTGTCGTAGCTCATGAACGAGTGGCCCACGTTCTCGTAGAGCTTCACGTCGTGGTCCACGACCAGCGCGGTGAGATGCGCTTCGAGGCGCTCGGCGTGGCTGAGGAACGGGCGGTCCTTCTTGCCGTAGCCGGCGACGACCGGGCAGACGTTGGCCAGTTCCCCGCGGTCCTTGGGCACCCTGCCGTAGTTGACGCCGGCCACCTTCACCCCACCTTGCGCGCCGAACAGCAACGCGAACCCGCCGCCCATGCAGAAGCCGACGACGCCGATGCGCTCAGCGTCCACCTCGGGCCGCGCCGCCAACGCCACCCGCGCCGCTTCGATGTCGCCCAGCGCCTGGTCCTGCAGCCCGCCGGCCAGCATTCGCACCATGCACAGCGTGCGGCTGCCGTGGGAGTACAGGTCGGGGGCCAGCGCGGCGTAGCCGTTCTCGGCGAAGCGCCCTGCGATGCGGCGTATGTCGCCGTTGAGGCCGAACGCCTCGTGCAGGACGATCACCCCGGCGGCGGGACCGTGTTGGTCGGGCAGAGCGAGCGCGCCCCGGAACGCGGTGCCGCCGGGCAGGGCGATGTCGATGTCGGTCGTGGTGGCCACCGCCGCACGGTACTCAGAAGCAAACTTGACCGGTTGGTCAAGTAATCTGTGGGGCCATGACAGCGACTGCGGGAGCCACCGTCGCCCCCTCCGACGAAGCCCTCCGCCAAGAGGTCGTCGACTGGCTGCGGGCCAACCTCCCGCAGGAGTGGGTCGAGGGCATCGAGGAGGGCGACGACGACAAGTTGCGGCGCGCCCGGGCGCTGGTCGATTACAGCGAGTGGTGCGCCACGCTGGGCGCCGCCGGTTGGGCCACGCCAACGTGGCCCAAGGCGTACGGCGGCGCCGGTGTCGACCCCTCACAAGCCAAGGTCGTCAACGAGGAACTGGCGCGCTACAAGGTGCACCGCTCGTTCAACGTGATCGGCATCGGCATGGGCGGCCCCACGCTGTTGCAGTGGGGAAGCGAGGAACTCAAGGAACGGCTGCTGCCGCCGATGGCGCAGCACAAGGAGATCTGGTGCCAGCTCTTCAGTGAGCCCGGCGCGGGCTCCGACGTCGCCGGCCTGGCCACGCGCGCCGTGCGCGACGGCGACGAGTGGATCGTCGATGGGCAGAAGGTGTGGACGACGCTGGCGCACATGGCCACGTGGGGGATGCTCGTCGCCCGAACCGATCCCGACGTGCCGAAGCACCGGGGCATGACGTACTTCATCGTGGACATGAAGGCCCCCGGCGTCGAGGTCCGCCCGCTCAAGCAGATCACCGGCGACGCCGAGTTCAACGAGGTGTTCTTCACTGAGGTCCGCATCCCCGACAGCCACCGCGTCGGCGAGATCGGCCAGGGGTGGGCCGTCGCCACCGAGACGCTGATGAACGAGCGCGTGGCGCTGTCGGGCGCCGGCAGCACCGGCGGCGGCAATGTCGGCGGCGGTCCCGTCGACGACCTGATCGCCGCGGCCAAAGCGCTGGGCGCCTGGAACGACGCCACCATTCGCGAGCGGTTGATTCAAGCCGCCATCGAAGGGCGCCTCGTCAAGATCACGAACTTCCGGGCCGCGGCGGCCCGCAAGGGCGGCAAGCGTGCCGGTCCCGAGGGGTCGATCACCAAGCTGTTCCAGGCTGAATACAACCAACGGCTTCAGAACCTCGCCGTCGACGTGCTCGGAGCGCGGGGCATGGCCTGGCTGCCGGGCGACGAGGGCGCCGCGGCCGCCGTGCGCGGATTCCTCCGGTCGCGGGCCAACACGATCGAGGGCGGCACCTCCGAGGTGATGCGCAACATCCTGGGCGATCGCGTCCTGGGCCTGCCGCGCGAGCCCGACGTGAGCCGCGACGTCGCCTGGAAAGACGTTCCCCGCTCGTCCTAAGAGGCTGTTCCCCGCTCGTCCTAGAGGCTGTTCCCCGCTCGTCCTAGAGGCTTAGGCTCCGCCGGTGCCTTTTCGGCGGGCCACGGTCGCCCTGGTCATCTCCGTTGTCGTCTTCGCCGGCGCCTGCTCGTCCAACGCCAAGCGTTCGCCATCGTCGACGTCCTCGTCGACCTCGTCGTCATCGAGCGCATCGACGTCGTCGACCAGCGCGGTGTCGGCCACCACGGTCACGACACTGCTGGCCGCGCCGCCCGCGGTGAAAGTCGAAGCGCTGACCGGCTCGGGTAAGGCGCCCCACGCGTACGAGTACCGGGTCGAGCTTCCGCAGGTGGCGGGGCAGTCCGCCATGAACGACGTGATGCGGGCGTGGGCCAAGAAGCGCATCGTCGAGTTCGTCGCCGTGGTCGAGGAGGACAACTCGGGCACCGGCGAGTCCGAGTCGCAGCGCAGCAATCTGACGGGCCGCAGCGCGACGACGCTCGTCGACCGGCGGGTGGTGTCGTTTCGCCTCGTTCTGTCGCAATACATCTCCGGGGCCGCCCACCCCGGCGCGCAGGTCAAGAGCTTCACGTTCGACCTGACCACCGGCAAGGAACTTGCGCTGCCCGACCTGTTCAAGCCCGGCGCCCCCTACCTGAATTACCTGTCGCGGCGAGCGCTCGAGCAGCTCAAGGCATCGGAGTTCAAGGACGACCTGATAGAGGAGGGCGCCAGCGCCCGCGACCCGAACTTCGCTTCCTACAACCTCACCGACAAGGGCATGGAAGTGACGTTCCAGGAGTACCAGGTGGGACCGTACGCCATTGGCACGCCCACGGTGAAGTACACCTACGCCGAGCTGCGTCCGCTGATGGGCTCGTCGGGCCCGC
This sequence comes from Actinomycetota bacterium, assembly GCA_013816725.1. Classification (GTDB taxonomy): domain Bacteria; phylum Actinomycetota; class Acidimicrobiia; order Acidimicrobiales; family JACDEA01; genus JACDEA01. The sequence goes on along the minus strand of JACDEA010000027.1, from coordinate 3,531 downwards.
TGGCCGGTCGCTGACCCGTCGGCGTCGAGTAGCGGGGCGACCGGCAGTAGCTTGGCGGGCATGGACGCACCGCTCTGCCTGTTGACGGTCCACGCCCATCCCGACGACGAGGCCTCCAAGGGTGCCGGCAGCGTCGCGCTGTACCACCAGCGCGGCGTGCGCACGGTGCTGGTGTGCTGCACCGGCGGTGAGGAGGGCGACATCCTCAACCCGGCCATGGACAACGACGAAGTGCGGGCCGACATCGGCGCCGTCCGCGAGCGCGAGCTGGCGAACGCGGCGGCGATCATCGGCTACGACGAGGTCGTCATGCTCGGCTACCGCGACTCGGGTATGCCCGACAGCGAAGCGAACAAGCGACCCGAGTCCTTCGCCCAGGCCGACCTCGACGAGGCCGTCGGCCGCCTGGTCGAAGTGATCCGCCGAGAACGCCCACAGGTCGTGATCGCCTACGGCCCGAATCAGGAGGGTTACCCGCACCCGGATCACCTCCGCGTCTACGACGTCGCCATCGCCGCGTGGCACGCGGCGGCCGACCCGGCCAAGTTCCCGGACGCGGGCGAGCCGTGGGAGATCTCGAAGCTCTATTACACGATGTGGTCGCGCAAGCGGATCGTCGCCATGCACGAGAAGTTCCTCGAGTTGGGCTTGGAATCGCCTTTCGACGACAACTGGTTCAGCCGGCCCTTCGACGAGTCGAAGATCACGACGTCGATCGACGTGTCGGCCGCCGGCGACGTGCGCCGTGACGCGCTGCTCGCGCACCAAACGCAGGTCGACCCCACGTCGAAGTTCTGGTTCGGCCTGCCCCCTGAGGTCGCCCGCACGGTGCATCCGTTCGACGACTTCGAGTTGGGCGAGGCGCGCGTGGCCACCGAGTTGCCCGAGGACGACCTGTTCGCCGGCATCACCTCGTCGGTCTCTGGTTAGAGTTTCGCCATGCCCAAATACCTGTCGCAGGAATGGATGGACGAGGGCCGCAAGCTGGCCGAGAGCCAGCCGGAGCGGCCCGGCGCTTCGGCCCGCATGCAGTACGTGGTGACCGGTGGACCCGACGGCGACATCAAGTACTACTGGATCCTCGAGAACGGCAAGCTCCAAGAGAGCACGGTGGGCGAGCTGCCCGACCCCGATTTCACGCTCACACAGTCCTACGAGGACGCGGTCAAGGTGCAGAAGGGCGAGCTGGACGCCAACGCCGCGTTCATGCAAGGCCGGGTCAAGGTCACCGGCAACATGGCCAAGCTCATGTCGCTGCTGCCTCTCACCAACGCGCCGGAGTACAAGCAACTCCAGGAACAGATCAACGCCATAACCGAGTATTAGGTTTCAGCGCCGCCTGAGCTCAGCGAACGGCGCGCTCGGTCGTGGCGAAGCTGGCCGGTGCCACCGGCACGTTGATCATCGTCCCCAGTAATGCGGCGTGGCGCGCCTCGACGCCGGCGATGCTCATCAGGACGACGCTCAAGGCCGGGTCGCTGACCACGCCGACCCCCGATTGATACGTCGCCGTCGTGGCCAAGGCCAGATCGACGGCGAGCCGCAAGACCGACGCCTCGTCGGTGGCCGACGCCAACCGCCCGCGCAACGCAGCGTTGGGTTGGGCGTCAGGCGGTCCGCCCAGACGGGTGGTGTGGCCCTCGAAGAGCGCGGCGTGGTTCTGATGCTGGGCCTGGAAGAGCTTGACCGTCTCGAGCACGGCGGGCGTCTTGAGGAGGCCGCCGTCGAGCGCCTTCTTGTAGAGCGCGACCTCAAGTTCCTCCAGCGACGACGCGTTGCGCAGGAACGCGACATCCGCCGCGCTCGGCGCGATCGACGTGGTCGTGGTCGCCGTCGCCTCGCCGCTGCTGTCGTTCTTGGTCCCGCACGCGCCCACGACGGCTAGCGCGGCCACGCCGCCGAGGGCGAGGAAGCGGCGGCGATCCGGTGTCATCTCTGCGGGCACGTTCCTACTTCTTTCCGGCCGTTGTGCTGGTGGAGGTAACCACGGTGGGGAACTGCGCCGGGTCGAGGTGACGGTCTTCGCTCTCGTAGCCGAGCTTGTCCTTGTCCGAGGCGGTGAGGTCCTTCGCCGTGCGCCCGATCAATGACCCGAGGACGACGGCGTGCTGCGCCTCGACGGGGAGGATCGAGGCCGCGACCTTCAACGTGTCGCGGTCGGTGATCGTGTCGATGATGAACAGATATGTGGACGCCAGCCCGTTCTCGAGGTCGTAGGCGACTCTGATGACGTCGCTCTCGTTGGCGGCGCGGCTCAGCTGGTCGTTCAGGGTGGGCATGAGGAGCTGGTTGACCTTGCCCGTGCGTTTCTCACCGGCGATCGGGCCCAGCGCGCCGGCGTGATCCTTGTGGTGCACGGCGTAGGCGGTGATCGCGCTTACCGCCTGGGGCCGCGCTACCCGCTGCCGCAGTGCGCCGTAGAACGACGCCGCCGCCAGTTCGATGGTTTCGGCGAAGGCGGCCAGTTCGGGGGCGGTCGGCGCAGCCTCTTGCGCGCCGGCCGACGCCAGAAGGTCGGCGACCGAAAGCACCGCCGGGCCGAAGGCGACCGCGGCGGTCGACAGCCCGACGCCGCGCAGAAAGCGGCGTCGCGAAGGTCGTAATTCCATGGGGGCGGACCCTACTTGAAGGCATCCACCGGATAGAAAGACCCCGCGGGCGATAGAAAGACCCCGATGCCCCGCTTGGCCGACCTCGGCGACGCCGCGCTTGTGGTCGCCATCGCCCGCCGCCTGGACGACGCGCTGGGCGAGGCGTATCGCCGGTACGGGGGCGCGGTCCTGGGCCTGGCTCGCCGGGTGGCCCACGACGCCGCCCTGGCTGAGGAAGTGACCCAGGAAGTCTTCTTGCGGCTGTGGCGCGCGCCGGAGCGGTTCGACGCGGCGCGCGGGTCGTTGCGGTCGTTCCTCCTCGCCCAGGCCCACAGCCGCACCGTCGACGCCATCCGCTCGGAGTCTTCGCGACGCGGGCGCGAGGAGCGCGATGCCGCGCAGGCCTCGCCGGTTCCCTATGACCTCGAGCGCGACGCGCTAGGCGCTGCGGCCGCCGGCGACGTGAAGGCGGCCGTCGACGCGTTGCCGTCCGAGGAACGGCGAGCGATCGAGCTGGCCTACTTCGGCGGCCACACCTACCGCGAGGTGGCGGCCCTCCTCGAGCAGCCGGAGGGGACGGTCAGCAGCCGGATTCGCAGCGGTTTGGCCCGCATGCGCGGCACACTGGACGGCCTAGGGGTCATGGACGACGCTAATGACTGATCAGTTGAGCCATCCCGACATCGAGGCCCTTCTCGGGGCCTACGCCGTCGACGCGCTCGACCGCGACGAAGGCGGCGCTGTGGAGGCGCATCTACGCACCTGCGAGCGTTGCCGGGCCGAAGTGGCCGAACACCGGAACGTCGTCGCCCTGCTGGTTCCCGACGGCGAGCCCGGCCCCGCCGCGCTGTGGGACAGGATCGCCGCTCAGCTCGACACCGCGGACGGTCGGATCGTGCCCATGCGGCGGCCGGCCCGGCGCCGTTTCGCGCTGCTGGCC
>JACDEA010000415.1 GCA_013816725.1 Actinomycetota bacterium | reverse complement strand
GATCAGGGCGTGCAAACGGTGCTCACCGACTTCATCGACCCGAAGTCCAACGACTACTCGATTGCCGTGAACAAGGTGAAGGCGGCCAAGCCCGAGTTGGTGTTCTACGGCGGCTACTACAACGAGGCGGGACGGTTCAAGAAGCAGCTGGCCGACGCCAAGGTCCCGGCCAAGTTCATGAGCGGCGACGGCGCCCTCGACCCCGGGTTCATCGTGTCGTCCGGCGCTGCCGGCGGTGAGGGCGCGATCATCACCTGCCCGTGCAAGCTGGCGACCGTCGACGCAGGCGGGCCGCTCGGCGCCTTCGCGACCAAGTACAAGAGCGTCATCGGCAAGGACCCTGGGACCTACTCGAGCGAGGGCTACGACGCCGCCAACATCCTCATCAACGGCGTCGAGGCCGGCAATACCAGCAGGGCCAAGCTGCTCAAGTACGTCGAGAGTCTGAGCCCCTACGACGGTCTCTCGAAGAAGATCGACTTCGAGGCCAACGGCAACGTTAAGGGCGGCAGCGTTTTCGTCTACGAGGTGAAGAACGGCAAGCTCACCGAGCTTGGCACCACGACCGACCTGACCAAGTAACGCCCAGAGCAGGAGCCCCAGAGCAGGAGCACAGAGCAGGAGCACAGCGGAGGACCGGGGACGAACGTCGTCCCCGGTCCCCACAACTTGAAGGGCGCCCACCATCGACGCGTGTTTCAGCTGCCTGAAGGACCAGTTCGGGCCCCAGACGATGGACGGGCTCACGCTGGGCGCGTTGTACGCGTTGATCGCGCTCGGGTACACGTTGGTCTACGGCGTTCTCCGACTCATCAACTTCGCCCACTCCGAGATCTTCATGATCGGCGTGTTCGCCAGCCTGTTCGCCCTGCACGGCTTGGGCGTCGGCGACGGCGACCCGGCCAAGACCGGAGCTGCGCTCATCGTCACGGTGCTCGTCGTGATGGCCGTGTCGATGGCGGCGTCGGGATTGGCAGCGCTGGCCATGGAGCGCGTCGCCTACCGGCCCCTGCGAAAGCGCGGCGCGCCCCGGCTGGCCTCGCTCATCACCGCAATCGGCATCTCGCTGTTCCTCCAGGAGTTGTTCGCGGCCCGCTACGGGCGCGACCAGCTGGGCTACCCGCGTGTGCTGGCCAAGCGGGAGTTGTTCAGCCTCGGCGGCGCCAGCGTTCGCTCGGACAAGGTGCTGATACTCGTTGCCTCGTTGATCCTGACGGTGGCCCTCGACCGGTTCATCGCTCGTTCGAGGCTGGGTCGGGGCATCCGCGCCACCGCGCAGGACGCCGAGACGGCGGCGCTCATGGGGGTCAACATCGAGCGCGTGATCATGCTCACGTTCTTCCTCGGCGGCCTCCTCGCTGGCGCCGCCGGCATGCTCTACGCCGTCTTCCTCGAAACGGTGAAGTTCAACATCGGCTTCTTTCCCGGCATCAAGGCGTTTACCGCCGCAGTCCTCGGTGGCATCGGAAACGTGCGGGGCGCTCTGGTCGGCGGCCTCGCGCTGGGCCTGCTCGAACAATGGGGCGCGACCGTCCTCGGCGGTCAGTGGAAGGACGTGTTCGCGTTCGCGGTGCTGGTGCTCGTGCTGATGTTCCGGCCTACCGGCCTGTTGGGCGAAACCCTCGGACGCAGCCGGGCATGAAACGGCTCTCGATCATCGAGCCGTTGTCACGGTGGTGGTCGCGCCAGCGCTGGCCGGTGAGGACGCTGCTCCTTCTCGCTGTGGTCGTCTTCGTCGTGCTGTACCCGCGCACGCTGTCGCCGTACTGGCAACAAGTCCTCTTCTATCCCGTCGGTGTCTTCATCGTTCTCGGCTTGGGCCTCAACGTCGTCGTCGGCCTGGCCGGCCTGCTCGACCTCGGTTACGTCGCTTTCTTCGCCGTCGGCGCCTACACCACGGCCACGCTGACGACCACCGGTCACTGGTCGGCGTGGGAGGCGCTCCCAATCGCCATCGCCCTCGCCATGCTCGCGGGCGTCGTCCTGGGCGGGCCGACGTTGCGGCTGCGCGGCGACTATCTCGCCATCGTCACGCTGGGCTTCGGCGAGATCGTGCGCATCGTCGCCCAGAACACGGCGTCGCTGGGACAGGTCCAGGGCATTACCGGCATCGCCCATCCGCAGCCGATCTTCGGCGTCACGTTCGAGCTGGATCCGCTCCCCTACTACTACCTCGCGGTCGTCGCCATCACCTTGTCGATCGTCATGATCGTGCGCCTTGGCCGCTCGCGAGTCGGCCGCTCGTGGGCGGCAATACGCGAGGACGAGGACGCGGCCGAGGCCATGGGCGTGCACACCTTCACGATGAAGCTGTGGGCCTTCGCCATCGGTGCGTTCACCGGCGGCCTCGGCGGCTGGATCTTCGCCAGCAAGGTCAGCTTCATCAACCCCGACAACTTTCCGTTCTTCCTGTCGGTCACGATCCTCGCCGGCGTGGTACTCGGCGGCATGGGTTCGATACCGGGCGTGATGGCCGGCGCGTTCGCAATCGCATTCCTGCCCGAGTACCTCCGCGACGCGGCGGCCGGCAAGGAGATCACCCGCCTGCTGAACTTCGTGACCGGCGGCGACGTGCAGACGATCACCGAATACCGCGTGCTGCTGTTCGGCGCCGCGCTCGTGGTGATGATGATCTTCAGACCGCAGGGGTTGATCCCGAGCGTCCAGCGCGCCGCCGAAC
>JACDEA010000414.1 GCA_013816725.1 Actinomycetota bacterium | reverse complement strand
GCCTGACACCGCGTGCACATCGCGAAGCCGGCCATGGTGGTGGCCGGGCGGTCGTAGGGAACCGAGCGGGCAATCGTGTACCGGGGGCCGCAGTCGGTGCAGTTGGTGAAGGGGTATCGATAGCGGCGATCGGCGGGATCGTCGATCTCGTCGAGGCACGCCCGGCAGGTTGCGACGTCGACGCTGACGGCGGCGGTCGACGTCGCCGCCGGGGCGCTCGCCACGATGGCGAACGCCGCCTCGCCGACCACGTCGACGACCGCGCTCGACACGCTGCGCACTCGCGCGAGTGGAGGGGCCTCCTCGGCGATCCGGCGCGACAACTCGCCAATCGCCGCCTCGTCGCCCTCCACCTCGATGAGGACGCCGTCGCTGTCGTTGCGGACCCAGCCGTGGAGACCGAGTCCGGCCGCGTGCCGGTACACGAAGGGGCGGAACCCCACGCCCTGGACCGTGCCGGTGACCCGGATCCGGTGGCGCACGGCCGCGGCGTCGACCACTCAGCAGATCCGCGGGAGGGGATCGCCGACGAGCATGTCGACGATGCGGGTGCCCCCGAATGTGGTGAGGAGCACCACGATGCCCGTCGGGTCGGCCGCGATCTGGCCGATGGCGGCGGCCGAGGCGCCGAGCGGGTCGGCCCGGAGCGCGTCGAGCGCGGCGTCAGCCTCCTCGGGCGCCACGACGGCAACCAGCTTTCCCTCGTTGGCGACGTAGAGCGGATCGATGCCCAGCAGTTCGCAGGCGGCGCCCACCGTCGGGGTGACGGGGAGCCGGGCCTCGTCGAGCACGACTGCGAGGTCGGTGGCCCGGGCCAGCTCGTTGCAGACGGTGCCGAGGCCCCCGCGCGTGGGGTCTCGCAGCCAGCGGGTCGACGGCGCGGCGGCGAACAGCGCGTCGACCAAGCCACCCAGGGGCGCGGTGTCGGAGCGAATGTCGCCCTCGAGTGTGAGATCGCCCCGCGCCAGCATCACCGCCATGCCGTGGTCACCGATGGTGCCGGAGACGAGGACAACATCGCCCGGGCGGACGAGTTCCGGGCCCACCACGCGACCCTCGGGTACCACGCCGATCCCCGCGGTGGTGATGTACAGGCCGTCGGCCGCGCCGCGGTCGACGACTTTGGTGTCGCCGGCGACGATGACGACCCCGGCCGCCGCCGCCGCCTCGGCCATGTCGGCCACGACGTCGCGCAGTTCGTCGACGGCGAAGCCCTCCTCGATGACAAACGCGGCAGACAGCCAGCGCGGCCGGGCGCCGAGCATGGCCACGTCGTTGACCGTGCCGTGCACCGCGAGGTGCCCGATCGAGCCACCAGGGAAGAAGCGGGGGCGGACGACGAACGAATCCGTGCTGAAGGCGAGCCGGTCGCCACCGGGGAGCTCGATGCCGGCCGCATCGGCCAGCGGCGTCAGCGCGTCGTTGGCGAACGCTTCGAGGAAGACGGCGTCGACGAGCGCCGCCGAGGACTTCCCACCGGCGCCATGGGCCAGCGTGATGATCTCGTCGGTGAGGCGGGGCCGGCGCCGTCGGAACGCCTCGATGCGCTCGAGGACCTCGGCCTCGCGCGCCTCACGGGGCATGGGCTTCTCCGTCGGCGAGGAGCTGTTGGGTGCGTTCCCAAAGGTCGAAGAGGACAGCGCTCTGGACCTCCTGGACCCTGTGCACGCTGTCCGAGCGGACTACGAGGCAGTGGTCGACGGTCCCGGCGGCGGACATGGCGCCCCCGTCGTAGCCGGCCAGCCCGACGGTGAGCAGGCCCATCCGGTGTGACTCCTCGAACGCGTACAGAACGTTCGCCGAGCCGCCGCTGGTCGACAGGCCGACGGCGATGTCGGCGGCGGTCGCTGAGGCGAGCAGCTGACGGCTGAAGACCAGCTCGAAGCCGACGTCGTTCGCAAGCGCCGTCAAAAGCGCCTGATCGGCGGCGAGGGATCGTGCCGGGAGCGCCCGGCCCCACGGGGGGCGGCTGAACAGGGCGACCAGCCCGGCGGCATCGGTCGAGCTGCCGCCGTTTCCGAAGGCGAAGAGACGCCCCCCGGCCAAGAAGCGATCCGCCAGCGCTCGCGCCGTCGCCGATAGTTCAGGTGCGAGGACGGCCAGCGTTGCGCGCCGAAGGTCTTCGCTCAGGATCGCCTTGGACTCCGCCGACCTGGCCAAGTCGTCCAGCAACGCGTCGCGGTCCCACTCATCTTGTTCGATGAAGGGATAGAGGAAGTCGGTCACGTCTCGACCACCGAAAGGGCGGTCCCGGCGTGCACGAGGAGCAGATCGCCCGGCTGCACCGGTCCCACCATCATCGTGCTCACGCTCTCTAGGCCGGCGGCCGTGCGCACGCGCGCAGTGTCGACCTCGCCATCGACGACCTCGCCCAATCTCCCCTCGTCGGAGCACGTCGTGCATGTCGTCGGATCCGGCGGGTCCGCGCGCAGAAGCCCCGGGTGCTCGAAGCACACCTGGGTCAGCTCCCACAGCAGGTGATAGGCAAGGACGACACGGCCGTCGTGGGCCGCCCGCGGCTCGTCGATGCCGATTATGTGACAGGGGCCGCCGGCCGTCGAAGGCGGGCCGGTGCCCATCCAGATGGTGACGAGGCCCCATGCATCGGCACGAAGCGTGATGTCGGCCGCCGGCTGCGGGCCGACGGCGATGATCAAAAGCGCGTCGTTGGGGCGAGCCATCTGTCGGAGTAAGGC
>JACDEA010000413.1 GCA_013816725.1 Actinomycetota bacterium | reverse complement strand
ACCACGGTGAGCGATTCAAGGGCGGGGCGATCTCGGTCGCTCTTGTATGTCGTGAAGCGGTAGCTCGCCAGCGCCGCTCCCTCGGCGATCGCCTGGGCGGCGGCGCGGGCGTCGAGCGAAGCGGGAACGGCGGCCAGCAGGGTTGTGGCCGCAGTGCGGGCCGTGCCCGCCGCACCGACCAACGCGGCGGCCGCTCGGCGCAGCCCGTCGATCGTCAACGCCTCGGGCTCACCGAGGCCGAGGGCGACCAGCGTCGTGCCGTCGTCGGCGAGGAGGGCGTGGGTCTGGCCCGCCTTGCCCTCGAAGTTCCGCCGCCCGAGGAACTCCAGGTCCAGCTCGGCGCCGGCGCCCGCGGGGAGTCGGCGGCCGCTGAACACCGGCACGCCGAGCACCTCGGCGTCGGCCGGCGCGTTCCGGTTGGCGACGAATCGGATGGCCTCGCTCATGGCCGTGACGGTAGCGAATGACCGCCCTCCTGCCACCGGGCCAGCACCCACAGCAGGCTGGACAGGCGGTTGAGGTAGGGAACGACGAAGGAGTCCTCGGCGGCCACGGCGATCGACGCCCGCTCGGCCCGCCGCACGACAGCGCGGGCGACGTCGCACAACGCGGCGACGCGGTTTTCGCCCGGGATCACGAACTGGCGCGGCATCTCGAAGCGCTCTTCGATGGCGGCGACGCGGGCGGCGACCCGCTCGACCATCTCCGCGGTGACGCGGGCGGCCAGCTTGTGCAGGTTGGAGGGATCGGTGGCCAGCTCACCCATCAGCGTCCACATGTCGCGCGCTACCTCCACGAGCAGCGCATCCAGCTCGCCCCCCGCCTCCACCTCGGCCCGGATCAGCCCCACGAATGCCTGCGCCTCGTCGACCGCGCCGTAGGCGGCGGGGGCCGGCGCGTTCTTGGCCACGCGCCCGCCGTAGAGAAGACCCGTCGTCCCGTCGTCGCCCTTGCCTGTGTAATGAGGCACGAGAGGAATGTACGCGCCAGTAACCTTGGTGGACTCATGAGCGGCTTCCTCGACGCGGTCCGCGAGCGTGTGGTCGTCTTCGACGGCGCCACCGGGACGAACCTGCACAAGCGCGATCTGACCGTCGACGACTACGGCGGCGCGCAGTACGAGGGCTGTCCGGAGATCCTCAATGACACGCGGCCCGACGTCATCGCCGACCTGCACGACTCGTTCTTCGCAGTAGGCGTCGACGTGGTCGAGACCAACACCTTCGGCGGCTTCTCGACCGTGCTGACCGAGTACGGACTGGCCGACAGGGCGCACGAGCTGGCGGTGAAGGCGGCGCGCATCGCCAAAGAGGTCGCCAGCGGTTACGGCCCCGACCGCTGGGTGGCCGGTGACATGGGCCCGGGAACCAAGATGGCCACGCTCAACTGGATCACCTTCGCCGAGCTGCGCGACGCATACGAGGTCCTGGCCTCGGGGCTCCTCGAGGGCGGCGTCGACCTCATCTTCATCGACACGTGCCAGGACCTCCTGCAAGCCAAGGCCGCGGTGATCGGCGCCCGCCGAGCCATGAGAGCGGCCGGCCGCGAGGTGCCGCTGCAACTTCAGGTCACGATCGAGACGACGGGCTTCATGCTGCTTGGCAGCGAAATCGGCGCCGCCCTCACCGCGTTGGGCGCGCTGCGGCCCGACGTCTTCGGGCTCAACTGCGCCACCGGCCCGCGCGAGATGGGCGAGCACCTTCGCCATCTCTCGCAACACTCGCCGTTCCCCATCAGCTGCCTCCCCAACGCCGGGCTGCCGTCCATCGTCGACGGCCAGACGGTCTATGACCTCACGCCCGAACAGCTCACCGAGTTCCACAGCCGGTTCATTACCGACCTCGGTGTGTCGGTGGTCGGCGGGTGCTGCGGCACCACGCCCGAGCACCTGCGCCACGTGGTCGAAGGTTGCCGGGACCTCACGCCCGCGGCGCGCACGCCCGTGCTCGAACCCGGCGCCGCGTCGATCTTCACGCCGGTTCCGTTCGCGCAAGAGACGTCGTTCCTGGCCGTCGGCGAGCGCACCAACGCCAACGGGTCCAAGGCGTTCCGCGACGCGATGCTGGCCGAGGATTGGGACACCTGCGAAGCAATGGCGCGCCAGCAAGTGAAGGAGGGCTCGCACCTCGTCGACCTGTGCGTCGACTACGTAGGGCGCAACGGCACCCGCGACATGGACGAACTGGCCCGCCGGTTCGCCGAGCGCATCACCGCGCCGGTGATGCTCGACTCCACCGAGCCCGAAGTCATCGAAGCCGGGCTCCAGCGCTACGGCGGCAAGGCGGTCATCAACTCGGTGAACCTCGAGGACGGCGACGCCCCGGGAACACGGTTCGACCGCGTCCTCACATTGGCGCGCGAGTACGGCGCCGCCGTCGTGTGCACGTGCATCGATCAGCAGGGCCAGGCTCGCACGCCGGAATGGAAGCTGGCCGCCGCCCGCCAGATCCACGACCTCGCGGTAGGGCGCTACGGGCTGGAGTCCTCGGATCTCATCTTCGATCCCCTCGCGCTCACGTTGGGCACCGGCATGGAGGAAAGCCGGGGCGACGCCATCGCCACGATCGAAGGCATTCGCAAGATCAAGGCCGAGCTGCCCGGCGTCTTCACCATCCTCGGGCTCTCCAACGTCAGCTTCGGGCTGAAGCCGGCCGCCCGCCATGTCGTGAACTCGGTGTTCCTGCACGAGTGCGTCGAAGCC
>JACDEA010000412.1 GCA_013816725.1 Actinomycetota bacterium | reverse complement strand
TACGGCGCCTGGCAGATCGCCACCGACGACCTGGTCGCCGCCGTTACGAAGCGGGTGTGACTGGGACTAGCGCCCGCGGTTCGGCTTGCGGCCGTGGTTGGCCTTGTTGCGACGGGCCCGGGCCTTCGCCTTCTTTGTGCGCTTCGACATAAGAGAACGACTCTAGCCTGAGCGCGACATGGAGAAACTCGGGCTGGTCGGCCTGCCCAACGCAGGCAAGTCGTCGTTGTTCAACGCTCTGACGGGCGGGGCCACGCCGGTGGCGCCCCATCCGTTCTCGACGACCGAGACCAGCCAGGGCATCGCCCACGTGCCCGACGACCGCCTGGACCGTCTCTCGGTGATGAGCGAGAGCAAGAAGACGGTGTACGCCACCGCCGAATTCGTGGACATCGCCGGGCTGGTGGCCGGCGCCGCCGGCGGTGAGGGCATGGGCAACCGTTTCCTGGCCGGCATCCGCGAGGTCGACGCACTCGTGCTGGTGCTGCGCGCCTTCGCCGACGAAGGGGTCACCGGCGACACCGATCCGGTCGACGCGCTCGGCATCCTCGAACTCGAACTGGTGCTGGCCGACGCGGCGTCGGCCGAGACCCAACTGAGCCGCCGCCGGCGCGCCGCCAAGGGCGACAAGTCGTTGGCCGGCGAGGTCGCCGCCCTCGACGCCGCGCTGGCCGAACTAAACGACGGGACCCCGCTGTACCGCGCCCAACTCTCGCCGGAACAGCGCGCCGCGTTGCGGCCGTTCTTCTTGCTCACGGCCAAGCCGATCCTCGCGGTTGTCAACATCGGGGAGGACCAACTGGCCGACGCCGACGCGCTGGCCAAACCTGTCGCCGATGCGTTGGGTGACACCGGCGAGGTCGTTGCCGTGTCGGTCCAGCTCGAGTCAGAGGCCGGCGGCCTCGATCCGTCGGAGCGGGCCGAGATGCTCGAGGGCCTGGGGCTCGGCGTCGGCGCGTTGCCGCGTGTGAGCCGGGCCGCGTATGACCTTCTCGGATTGCACACGTTTCTCACCACTGGCGACAAGGAGTCGCGCGCATGGACGTTCCGGGCCGGCGCCAAGGCGCCCGAATGCGCCGGGGTCATCCACACCGATCTCCAGCGCGGGTTCATCCGGGCCGAGGTGATCCGGTGGGACGAGTTGCTCGGCCTCGGCAGCTGGCAGAAGGCGAAAGAGACGGGCAGGCTGCGCGTCGAGGGCAAGGACTACGTCGTGCAGGACGGCGACGTGCTCGAAGTCCGCTTCAACGTCTGAGGACTACTCAGGGCAGGCGACGACCGCGTGCGACGCGGTGGCGGTGACATTGGTGGCGGTGAGGGTGAGGTCGGTGCGAGAGCACGTCTGCTGCGGCCCGGCGACGAGCATCGACTCGGCCGGGTTGGTGCGCTCCACCAGCGCGTAACGACCCGGGGCCAGGTCGGTGATGTCGATGACCTGTCCCGGGGTGTCCCACGTGTACACGTCGCCCCATCCCGGCGTGAGGCCCTCCTCCAGCACCGCGCCGTTGGGCGAGACGTTGGCCGGCACGCTGCACCCCGGTTGTCCCGCGTAGTCGCGCGGACCGTTCGGGCCCGCGCTACCGAAGCCGAAGTAGTCGTCGTCGGCCAAGCAGAATGACTCCTTGAGCCCGCTGCCCACCTCGTCGCCAAGGGTGCCGTCGCCGTTCAGCTCGTGCAGCGCGAAGCCGACGAAGTCCTTGTAGTGGAAGTGGGCGTGGGCGGGGTGGAACTCGCACGGGCCCGCGGTTCGGGTGGCCTTCCTGCGAGCGCCGTGCAGGATCTGCTCGGCCACGCAGCCGGTGCCTGAGTACGTGAGCCGGAGGTCGAGGAGGCCGCCCCCCACGTTCTTCACATTGCTCGTGAACCGCAGGCAGCGCGACGCTCCCAGCTGCACGGTCTCGTCGACGTAGCAGGAGTTGTCCGTCGGGAACGCGACGGGGATCGGAAACCCGAGGGGCGTGGACGCGGCCGGCGGCAGGCCATTGACGTGCAGGTCGGACGGGGGCTCGGCGAACAGGACCGGGAGGTTGAAACAGCGGCGGCCGGCGCCGCCGCGGCACACCGGCGCGGCCGGTTGCCATGTCGTCCCGGTCATCAGCCGGACCTCGCCGGCGTAAGCGGCGCTCGTGTCGTACGCGTACGTGAACGTCACGTAGACGCGGTAGCTCCCGCGCCTGGGCGCGGTCACCGCGATCGCCTGGCCGTTGGCGCCCACACCATTGGCGGCGCCCACCAAGTCACCCGACGGCCCGTAGACGTACAGGTCCCAGCCGTTGTTCTGCGACCCGGCCTTGTCCTTGATCGACACGAGGAACGGAGTGCGCCGCGCCGCGGTGAACGCGAACTGCTGGCACGTGGCCTCGCACACGACGGGCACGGGGAGGTTGGCCAGCGGGAACGGTGTCGGGTTCTCGACGCCGCCGGAGAACGTGAGGAGCGGATGCTGGCGGTCGAGGCGCCCGAGCGCGGTCGGCTCGCTGGTGAGCGCGATGGGCGGGATCGGCAGGCCGACCGGCGGGACCAGTTGCGCGCCGGCAGCCGGCGCCAAGCCGCCTAGCACCAGGACGGCCACCGCCACTGCTCCCAGACGCACCCAGCTACGCATCGCGTACCGGATAATACTGCCGCGCATGACTACGAAGTCACTGGTCGGCCGCGTGCAGTGGAGCGGCGCCAGCGTGGCGATCACGGGCGCGTCGCGCGGGAT
>JACDEA010000026.1 GCA_013816725.1 Actinomycetota bacterium | reverse complement strand
GCCGTGTACACCGGCGGCGCTGCTGCGATGGCGGCGCGTACCGCGCTCATGTCGAGCGTGGCAAGAACGCCTGACTTCGGACCGGTCGCCGAACCGGCGGCCGCCGTTGTCCACGTGTCGTTCAGTGGCCACCTCGGCGGCTGCACACCTGGGGCGGTGGCGACTTCGTACGTGTACCGCGACGCCCGGGGTGCAGCAACGCGGCCCTCGATGTCGATCCGACCGTTGAGCGGTAGCGAGCGCCACCACCGCGGCGCGGTGATGTCGGCCTCGGGCGGGATGTGGCCGGCACCGGCCAGGACCACGGCGGCCGCGCTGCTGAGCCGTCCGAAGCCGGTGATCTGGTCCCAACCCGCGGTGGTGACGAACCGCTGCGAGGCCGGCAGCGTCGTGGTGAAGTTGTTCGGGGGAAACGGCGGCCGCGGCGTCGAGAAGTCGACATCGAGAGCGCCCAGGCGGAACAGCTGCTTGGCTTCCTCGGCCGACAGCGGTTGACCGGACGCGTCGGATTTCATCAGGTGCTTGTCGACGGCGTTGCGGGCGGCCGAGTACACCAGTCCGGCGACGCCGGAGGACTGCCCGGTGGCGTCGGAGGAGCACGAGTTCGACGCCACCGCGACCCAGATGTAGGCGCCGAAGTTCGTGCAGCCGTTGAACGCCAGGTATGTCTTCGGTGTCTCGAGCGCGGCGCCGCTCTCCTCGGCGAAGTGAGTCAGCGAGTTGACCACCATGGTGTGGCCCAGCGCGGCAGGCCAATTGTGATGGCCGGCCGACTCGTCAGCGGCCGACGCGACCACGAGCACGCCGTTGCGATACGCGTAGTCGACCGCGTCCTGCGCGAACGCCGTGTGGTTCACCGTGCCCAGCGCTTCTTGCACGACCGACACGCCGTTGTCGACGGCGTAGGTGACCGCCTCGGCGAAGTGGTTCACGTCGGCGACGAAGGAGTCGCCCACGCGAAGCTCGACGAGCGTGCAGTTGGGGCACTGCGTGACACGCGTTTCGATCTCGGCCGCCGAGTCCCGACTCTCGCCCGTGCCATGCCCGTAAGTGACGTCGTCGGCCGGGTTGTTGTCGTTTTCGTAGTAGTCCCACCCGGAGATGTCGTCGGCGTACCCGTTGCCGTCGTCGTCCTTGCCGTCCGAGAACCGGCGTATCAGGTCACCAGGATCGAGGTACTCGTTGCCGTCGTCGGTGAAGTCGCGCGCCCGGCTGTCCGCCGCGTAATCGGCGACGTTGAACACGCCGTCGTGATTCACGTCGTAGGCGCGCCAGTCCTTGGACCGCAGCGCCGTGCCCGGCACCGGCAGTTCACCGGTGTTCAGGTGGAACTTGTTGACCAGCTCGGGCGTCTTCAGATCCCATTCGATACCGCTGTCGAGGACCGCGATGAGCGTGTCGGGGCGCCCGGTCGTCACCTCCCAGGCCCGGTTGGTGCCCGCCCCCTTCACCCCGAACAGTTCCTGCGGGTTGTTGGCGACGGTGGGGTCGTAGTCGGCGTCCCCGGGTCGGGCCGCGTAGTCCGTGAGGCGCGCTTCGGTCCGGCAGTCGAAGCCCTTGGGAAGGTCGCTGGTGGGCGACGGTGGACAGGCGCCGTCGCGCAATCGAAGCTTGGTGTAGTCGTAGGGATCGCCGCCGCCTTTGGGAAACGGGAACGTGGCCCGCACCGGCGGCGTGGCCACCGCGAACAAGAGGGCGGCCGCCGCCACGACTCCCCAAGCAATCGGCCGCGGCCATGTCATTGTGACGAGCCTATTGTCGAGGCCATGACGTCTCGTCCAGCGACCCTTGGCCAACTACGCGAGTCGGGCTGGGAGTCGGTCCCCGTCAAAGAAGAAGTACGGCGCAACGCCGCCGCCCGCGTCGCGGCCGGCGAGCCCCTCGTCGAGGGGATCCACGGCTACGAGGACACCGTTCTCCCGCAGCTCGAGAACGCGCTGCTGGCCGGTCACGACATCATCCTCCTGGGCGAGCGGGGCCAGGCCAAGACCCGCATCATCCGGTCCCTCACCGCGCTGCTCGACGAGTGGATGCCGATCGTGGCCGGCTCTGAGATCAACGACGATCCCTACAACCCGGTCTCGCGTCACGCCCTCGACCTGATCGCCGACAAGGGCGAAGACGCGCCGATCGAGTGGGTCCATCGCGACGTGCGATTCGGCGAGAAGCTGGCTACGCCCGACACATCCATCGCCGACCTGATCGGCGAAGTCGACCCGATCAAGGTGGCCGAGGGCCGGTACCTGTCCGACGAGCTGACGCTGCACTACGGCCTCGTCCCCCGCACCAACCGGGGCATCTTCGCCATGAACGAGCTGCCCGACCTGGCCGAGCGCATCCAGGTAGGTCTGCTCAATGTGCTCGAAGAGCGCGACGTGCAGATCCGGGGCTACAAGATCCGCCTGCCCCTCGACGTGATGCTCGTCGCCTCGGCCAATCCCGAGGACTACACCAACCGGGGCCGCATCATCACCCCGCTCAAGGACCGCTTCGGCGCGCAGATCCGCACCCACTACCCGCTCGACATCGAGACCGAGCTGGAGGTCGTGGCCCAGGAGGCCCGTCCCCTCGAAGCACTCGGGCTACGTGTGCAAGTGCCCGACTACATGGCCGAGATCGTCGCCACGCTCTCCCAGATGGCCCGGACCAGCCCCCACATCAACCAGCGCAGCGGTGTGTCGGTGCGGTTGTCGATCGCCAACTACGAGACGCTCGTAGCCAACGCTGCGCGGCGCGCGCTGCGGTCGGGCGAGAAGGATGTCGTGCCCCGAGTGAGCGATCTGGACGCCCTCGCGGCATCGACGTCGGGCAAGGTCGAGATCGAGACGATCGACGACGGCCGTGATGAGCAGGTCATCGAGCGCTTGCTCAAGTCGGCCGTCCTCACGGTGTTCAAGGACCGCTGCTCCTCCGACGAGGTGCGCGACGGCGTGGGCGCGTTCGACGACGACACCGTCGTCCACGCCGGTGACGACGTCGCGTCAACCGAATACGTCGAGATGCTCAGCCGGCTGCCGGCGTTGCGCCCGGCCGTCGTCGCCCTGGCCGGCAGCGAGACGCCGGCCGCCATCGCCAGCGCCGCCGAATTCGTGCTCGAGGGTCTGCACCTGTCGAAGCGCCTGAACAAGGACGCCGTCGGCTCCCGGGCGACCTACCGGTCTCGGTAGATCCGCGATGCCTGTTCGCGCCCGGTACAGCCGTTGGGACGGCACGCAGGTCGGCTTCGAGCTGGACGCCGACGACGTGCTGTCGGAGATCACCGACGACCTCCTGTACCACGGCGACCTGAACGCGGCGTTGCGGCGCCTTCTCCAGTCCGGGTTCCGCGATCGCAACGACGAGCGCATCGCCGGCTTGCGCGAGCTGCTCGAGAAGTTGCGCCGCCGCAAGCGGGACGAGCTGGAGCGTTACGACCTGGGCGGGGTCTACGACGACATCGCCCAGGAGCTGCGCGAGGTGGTCGACATGGAGCGCGAGGGGATTGACAAGCTCCAGCAGGAGGCGCGCGAATCCGGCGACGCCCGCCGCCAGGAGATCACCGACGAGGTGGCCGGCGAGCGGCGGATGCAGCTCGACCTCCTCCCGCCCGATCTGGCCAGCCAGGTTCGCGAGCTGCAGAACTACGAGTTCACGTCGAGCGAGGCGCGGGAGCGATTCGACGAGTTGATGGAGAAGCTCAAGCAGCAGCTGATGCAGAGCTACTTCAACCAGATGGCCGGCGCCATGTCCGACGTCAGCCCCGAGCAGGTCCAGCGCATGAAGGACATGTTCGACTCGTTGAACCGCATGCTCGAACAGCGCGAGCGGGGCGAGCCCATCGATCCGGGCTTCGAGCGGTTCATGGAGCAGTTCGGCGACTTCTTCCCCGGCAACCCCGAGACGCTCGACGAGTTGCTCGAGCAGATGGCCCAGCAGATGGCGGCCATGCAGGCGATGCTGAACTCGATGACGCCCGAGCAGCGGGCGCAGCTACAGGGGTTGTCCGAAGCGCTGCTCGACGACATGGACCTGCGGTGGCAGGTCGACCGCCTCAGTCACAACCTGCAGGGTGCGTTCCCGCAGGCCGGATGGGACCGCCGCTACCAGTTCAACGGCATGGACCCGCTCGGTTTCGCCGAGGCCGCGCAGCTCATGGAGCGCTTGGGCGACATCGATCAGCTCGAGAATTTGATGCGTTCGGCCGCGTCCCCCGGCGCGCTGGCCGACGTCGATATCGACAAGGCCCGCGACCTGATGGGCGACGACGCGGCGCGGTCCCTCGAGCGCATGGCCGAGCTGGCCAAGCTGCTCGAGGACGCCGGCCTGATCGAGCAGAAGGAGGGGCGTTTCGAACTGACGCCTCGCGGCATGCGCAAGATCGGCCAGAACGCGTTGTCGGACCTGTTCGCCCACCTGGCCAAGGACAAGCTCGGCCGCCACGACCAGGACTACGCGGGGATCGGCCACGAGCGGGCGTATGAGACCAAGCCGTATGAGTTCGGCGATCCGTTCAACCTCAGCATCGAGCGGACGGTTCGCAATGCGATCGCCCGGGCCGGCGGCGGCACGCCGGTGCGGTTGTCGCCCGAAGACTTCGAAGTCGAGCGCACCGAGACATTCGTGCGGTCATCGACGGTTCTCATGCTCGACCTGTCGCTGTCGATGCCCATGCGCGACAACTTCCTGGCCGCCAAGAAGGTGGCCATGGCGCTGCACTCGCTCATCTCGACGCAGTTCCCGCGGGACTTCCTCGGAATCGTGGGGTTCAGCGAAGTGGCCCGCGAGCTCAAGCCCGAGCAGCTACCCGAGGTGTCGTGGGATTTCGTCTACGGCACGAACATGCAGCACGCGTTCATGCTCAGCCGCCGCATGCTGGCCCGCCAGACGGGGACGAAGCAGATCATCATGATCACCGACGGCGAGCCCACCGCTCACCTGATCCCGGGGATGTCGGAGCCGTTCTTCAGCTACCCGCCCGTGCAGGAAACGGTCGACGCCACCCTGACCGAGGTGGCCCGCTGCACCAAAGAAGACATCCGCATCAACACGTTCATGCTCGACGCCAACAGCCACCTCAAGGCCTTCGTCGAGAAGCTCACACAGATGAACCGGGGCCGGGCCTTCTTCACCACCCCCGAGACCCTCGGCGACTACGTCCTCGTCGACTTCATCGAGCAGAAGCGCGCCCTCCGCACCGGCCGGTAGCCCCTGCTCCAGCCTCGACGCACGCCGGTCGGCGATCGGGCCAAGTATCGAAACCGTTGCGAACACGCGCCGGAATACCGTTTCCCCCGCTTTTTGGCGCGGAAATGGCGATTTTCAGGGTTCCGGCGCGAGTTGGCAACGAAACTGGTACTTGGCGCACGGGGCGGTTTGGCGGCGTGCGGGGCGGACGGAAATCCGAGATTCAGCTTGACGTAGGCACGAGCAGCGCACAATGATGACATTCATGTAATTACATCGGTGCGATTCCGCACCGATGTGCATGAGGGGAGTCACTTGCGTGGAGCGCTTGCTCGAGGCCTTGCAGACGGAGCACCCGACGTGGCAGGAGCGGGCCAACTGTCTCGGCGTCGACCCCGACCTGTTCTTTCCCGAGCGGGGTGCGTCGACCCGTGAGGCCAAGGAGGTGTGCCGGGGCTGCGTCGTGCGTGAGGACTGCCTCGAATACGCCTTGGCCAACAGCGAGAAGTTCGGGATCTGGGGCGGCATGAGCGAACGGGAACGCCGGCGCATACGCCGGGCCCGGGCGCTGGCCCGACGGCACGCCGCCTCCTGAGCTCACACACCACGACCCTGGTGTTCATCGAGGCCCGCCTGCACTTCCCCCAGGCGGGCCTCGATCGTTCGTGACGGCGACAGGTCGAGCTCAGGCCAGCGGTCGCTGGGGACCGCCGCCAGCACGCCTTCGGGCACGAGTCCCACCAGTTCGGCTCGGGCGACAGCCGCTTGCGCAGCCACGGCATCGAAAGCGTCGGCGGGGCCGAAGCTGAGCGGGTCGACCAGATTGCACGACACCTGGGCCTGACCGCCCACCAGCAACCCGAGGGCCCGTAGGCGGCCCGGCACGCGGAGTTGGGTGGCGATGGCCCGGGCCAGGGCGACATCGTCGCTCTCTAGCCACAGGTTGTAGGCCACGAGGACGGGCCGGGCGCCGACGGCGCAGGCGCCGGCGGTGGGATGGGGGACCAGCGGGCCGTAGTCGGGGGACAGGTCGGCGAAGGCGTGACTGCGGACCTCGGGCAGCGCCCGTTTGGGGCCGTAGACGAAACAAGGGAGCGCGAGCACGTGGGCCGCCCATCGTGCGAACGAGTCGCGCGCCCGGATCGCATCCTCGATCGTCGCTTCGGTCCAGGGCACGAACGGCACCACGTCGAGCGCGCCGATGCGCGGGTGCACGCCGTCGTGCGCTTCCATGTCGATGGCGCGCACCGCGGCGGTGGCGACGTCACGGGCCGCCCCCTCCACGACGTCGTCCTGGCCCACCAGCGTGAGCACCGATCGGTTGTGGTGGGCGTCGGAATGGACGTCGAGACAGGCGGTGCGCCCGGCGGCGGCAATGGCGGCGACGACGACGTCCCGTCGCCCCTCGCTGATGTTGATCACGCACTCGAGCTGCACGGTGCCGCATACGCTCGCACGGTGGAGGTGGGCCTCGCGCTGCCGCAGTTCGACTACTCGGCGCCCGGTGAGTCGCCCCTGCGCTGGGAGACCGTGGTGGCCTGGGCGACCCGGGCCGAGGAGCTCGGGTTCGACCACGTGTGGCTGGCCGATCACCTCTTTCTCGAAGTGGAGAAGCACGGCGGGCCGGCCGGTCGCTTCGACGGCTTCGATCCGCTCGTCGCGCTCGCCGCGTTGGCTCGGGCCACCTCGCGGGTTCGCCTCGGGACCCTCGTCATTTGCAGCCAGCTGCGGCCCCCGGCCGTCCTGGCCAAGGGGCTGGCCACGCTCGACCGCCTGGCCGGTGGTCGCCTCATCGTCGGGGTCGGCGCCGGCTGGTACGAGCCGGAGTACGTCGCCGCCGGAATCGCCTTCGGGTCGCCGGGACAGCGCGTGACCCAGTTGGCCACGACGATCGCAACGTTGAAGGACATGTGGTCCGGCGCGCCGGATGCGCCGTCGTGCCGTCCAGGACCGATGACGCCGGAGGGGCCGCCGGTGTGGATCGGCGGGCGGGGCGAGCGGGTGATGGAGCTGGCGGCCCGCCGGGCCGAGGGCTTCAACTACGGCGGCTGGAAGGCCGAGACACGGCGACCATTGGACGAGTTCCTGCGGGCGTGCGAGCGGGTCGGGCGGGACCCGGCCACCGTCGTCCGATCGGTGAACCACGCCGTGGGCGACCCCGATGCGCTGCCCGACGAGCTGCGCGCTTTTGACGAACAGGGCGTGGCGGCGGTGGTAGTGGGTCTGGGGCAGGTACCGTTTTCGGTAACGACGTTCGGCGCGCTCGAACGAGTGGCGTCGGCATTACCGTAGGAGGACCATGCTCGGACTAGGAGCACCTGAGTTGCTCATCATCCTCGCTGTCGTCCTGCTGCTCTTCGGGGGGACCAGGCTGCCGAAGCTCGCCCGCTCCCTGGGTCAGGCTTCGAAGGAGTTCAAAGCTGGCGTAGCCGACGGGACGCGGGACGACGACGACGCCAAGAAGGAAGCAAAGACCGATTAGCGGTCGGGCTCGCTCTAGCTAGTACGGGCAGCAGCGGCAGCGTCGATACGGCGCTGGCGCAGGATGCGACGGCGCTCCCGCTCGGAGGTGCCGCCCCACACGCCGTGGTCGATGCGGCTGCGCAGCGCGTACTCGAGGCAGGGCGCCTTCATCGGGCAGGTGGCGCACACCTCACGGGCGACGTCGACCCCGACACCATCACTGGGAAAGAACACGGAAGGATGGACATCGCGGCAGTTGCCCTCGGCCATCCAGGTTGTGTCCATCGAATCGACCTCCGTCTCGCCAACTGTCTACGAAGCTCATGACGTTCCCGGATGTCAAGGATGACAGGAGTTGGCGACATTGGATGACAATCAGCTGCACGAATCGGTCATAGTGGGGTCAACCGCCCCGATTTCGACGGATCCCGCCCTCCCGCCGGAGGCCGTGATCGAGCCGGTCAACACCGAGCCGACGACCGTGGCTGAGAAACCCGTAGAGCCCGTAGAGCCCGTGGAGCCCGTGGCCCCTGCCGCGCCCGTGGAGCCCGTCGCGTCGCGACGCCGGTCGGGGTGGCTGGTCCCGTTGATCGCCGCGCTGGTGGGGTCGTTGGTCGGCGGCGGTCTCGTCGCGCTCCTCCAGCGGGACCCGAACGGCAGGACGATCCGCTACGGCAGGAACTCGAGCGTGCTAGTCAACCCGCGCGATGTGCAAGGCGTGCTGGCCAAGGTCGAGCCCGCGGTCGTGTCGGTCCGTACCGAGGCGTTCCAACGGGGAGGCCTGTTCTTCAACGAAGTGCAGCGGGTGCGAGGCGCCGGCACCGGAATGATCCTGTCCGCTGGTGGCGACGTCCTCACCAACAGCCATGTGGTCGAGGGAGCAACCACGATCACGGTCAGCCTGCAGGGTGAAAAGGATCCGCGCCCCGCCGACCTCGTCAGCCGCGACGCCACCACCGACATCGCCGTCATCCGCATCCGCGACGCGCACGACCTTCCCAGCGTGAAGCTGGGCGACTCGGACAAGCTGGTGGTGGGTGACGACGTGCTGGCCATCGGCAATGCGCTCGATCTCGTCGGCGGCCCCACCGTCACCAGGGGCATCGTGTCCGCGCTCAACCGCACGCTGGGCGACGACGGCTCCGGTGAGCGGTTCACCCAGCTGATCCAGACCGACGCCGCCATCAACAACGGCAACTCGGGCGGCCCGCTGGTGAACACGGCCGGTGAGGTGGTCGGCATGAACACCGTCGTCATCCAGTCGACGGGCACCGGGAACTCGGTGCAGAACATCGGGTTCGCCATCTCGGTCAACGCCATCAAGCCGATCGTCTCCGAACTGAAGGGCGGCAAGAGCCCGGTCCGCAGCACGACGTTCATGGGCGCGACCCTCGCCACGCTCACCGACGCGCTGAAGGATCGCCTCGGCCTCGCAACCGGGTCCGGCGTGCTGGTGAACGACGTGGTGGCGGCGTCGCCGGCGGAGAACGCGGGGCTCCGATCGGGCGACGTGATCGTGAAGTTCGACGGCCAGGACGTCAAGGAGGCGTCGGCCGTTGTCAGCGCGGTCCAGAAGCACAAGCCGGGCGACAAGGTCGAAGTCGAATACCTCCGCGGGAACGACAAGCGCAACGCCACGGTCACACTCGGCTCGCGGCAGGCGAATAGCGCATAGGTAGGCTCACCGGCCTATGGCCCGCGAACCCGAAGAGCTCGAAGCACCGCAGCCGCCGCGCGGAAACGTGCGCATCGTCTACCTCGGCCCGGTCGCGCCGCATTGGGACGTGCAGTCCGACTTCGGCGACCGCGGGCTCATCGAGGAGTTCCGTCAGCGGGCCCTGGCCCGTCTGGTGCTGCTCCCGCCGCACGACCCGCAGTTCCGCCGCAACCGGGAACGGGTCGCTCGCGACGCCGAGCGCGAGAACCTGGTCCTCAACTGGGATCTCGGCATTCCCGACTACGACGACGAAGAGAGCTGAGCCCGAGGCGGTGGCCGTCATCGGCGTTGATCTCGGTGGCACCAAGATCTTCGCCGTCCTCCGCAAGGGCGACGACGTCGCTCGCGAGGCAAAGCGCAAGACGCCGACGCAGGGCGGCCCGTTACAGGTCGTCGACGCCATCGTCGCCGTCATCGACGAGTTGGGTGGCGTCGACGGCGTGGACGCCGTCGGTGTGGGTGCGCCCGGTGCGGTTGACGTGGCCGCCGGCCTCGTCAAACAGGCACCGAACCTTCCGGGCTGGCACGAGCCGTTCGGCCTGGCCGCCGCCCTGTCCGACGCGCTCGACGGCCTCCCCGTCGCCATCGACAATGACGTCAACGTGGGCGCGCTGGCCGAGCATCGCTTGGGCGCCGGGAAAGGCGCGGCCGACATGCTCGGCGTGTTCGTGGGCACCGGCGTGGGCGGCGGCCTCATCCTCGACGGGCAGTTGCGCCACGGACCGCTCGGGTTCGCCGGCGAGATCGGGCACACGATCGTCAAGCGGGGCGGGCGCCGCTGCGGTTGTGGCGGCCTCGGTCACCTCGAGGCCTACGCCGGGCGCGCCGCCCTCGAGAAGCGGGCCCGCCTGGTCGAGAGCGAGGGCCGCGACACCGCGCTGGTCGAGCTGGCGCCGAGCAAGCGCATGACGTCGGGGGTCTTCGCCAAGGCCCTCGTCGCCGGCGACGCCGTAACGATCGAGTTGCTCGACGAGGCCGTTGGCGCGCTCGGCGTGGCCATCGCCTCGGCCGTCACGCTGCTCGACCTCGAGCTGGTCGTCGTTGGCGGCGGCCTGGCCGATCGCCTGGGCCCGGCGTTCATCGGCCGCATCGAACAAGCCGTGCGCAGCGACTTGTTCGCCGAGGCGTCGACGCTGCGGGTCGTGCCCGGCGAGCTGGGTGACCAGGGCGGCGCACTGGGCGCGGCGCTCATCGCCGAAGCCATCAGCTGACCGCGCCGGGGCCGGCAGCGGCCGGCGCCGCTACCGTGAGGTGGGTGGCCCGCCAGCTCGAGCAGGCGCCGGCACCCTCGGTCAGCGACGACGAAATCAAGGGTCCGGCGCGGTTCCTGAACCGCGAGCTGTCGCGCCTCGACTTCCTCGAGCGGGTCCTGACGATCGCCGAGGACCCCGCCACGCCGGTTCTGGACCGCGTGCGTTTCCTGGCCATCACCGGCGAGAACCTCGACGAGTTCTTCCAGGTGCGGCTGGCCGGCCTCCGAGAGCAGATGGCCGCCGGCGTGGCCACGACGTCACCCGACGGGCTCACCGCGGCCGAGCAGCAGTCGCTGGCCCGCACCAAGGCCGCCGATCTCGTCGACCGCCAGACGCGCTTGTTCATCGCCGATGTCGTTCCCGCGCTGGCCGCCGTCGGCATTCGCCTCTCGGACTGGGCCGGGCTCGACACCGACGATCGCGTCTTCCTCGACCGCGTCTTCGACGATCGCATCTTCCCGGTGCTGACGCCGCTGGCCGTCGACCCCGGGCACCCGTTCCCGCACGTGTCGAACCTGTCGCTGAACCTGGCGGTGATGGTGCGCGATCCCGACGGCGGCCGCCGCTTCGCCCGGGTGAAGGTGCCGCCGCTGCTGCCCCGCTTCGTCGTGCTGCCCGACGGGGAGCGTTTCGTTCCGCTCGAGCAGGTCATCGCCGCCCACCTCGACGCGCTGTTCCCCGGTATGCGGATCGAGTCGTGCGCGTCGTTCCGGGTCATCCGCAACGCCGACCTGGCGCTCGAGGAGGACGAAGCCGACGACCTGCTGGCCGCCATCGAGCTGGAGCTGCGGCGGTTGCGCGCCGGGCGGGCGGTGCGCCTCGAGGTCGACCACAGCATGCACGGCGAGGTCGTCGACCTACTCGAGCGCGAGCTTCAGCTGGAGCCCGAGGACGTGCACGGCATCGAAGGCCCGCTCGACCTCTCCGGCCTGTGGGCCGTTTACGAGCTGGACCGCCCCGAGCTGAAGGAAGACGGGTGGGCGCCGGTGACCCAGCCGGGGCTGAGCGACCCCGACGATCCCGTCGCCGTACTCGACGTCGTGCGTGATCGCGACATCCTCCTGCACCATCCGTACGACTCCTTCGCGACGTCGGTCGAGGCGTTCATCAAGCAGGCCGCAGCCGACCCAGACGTGCTGGCGATCAAGCAGACGCTCTACCGCACGTCGGGCGACAGCCCGATCGTCAAGGCGCTCATCCGCGCCGCGGAACGGGGCAAGCAGGTGGCCGTGCTGGTCGAGGTCAAGGCCCGATTCGACGAGGAGGCAAACATCGCGTGGGCCCGCGCCCTGGAGCGGGCCGGCGTCCACGTCGTCTACGGGCTCGTCGGCCTCAAGACCCACGCCAAGATCGCGCTCGTCGTGCGTCAGGAGGACGACGTGATCCGGCGCTACTGCCACATCGGCACCGGCAACTACAACTCGCGTACGGCGCGCATGTACGAGGACGTCGGGTTGCTCACCGCCGATCCGCAGTTGGGCGCCGATCTGACCGATGTCTTCAACTACATCACCGGCTACAGCCGCCGTCATGACTACCGGTCGATCCTCGTGGCCCCGCTCGGCCTTCGCCGCCGTGTCATCGAGATGATCGGCGAGCAGGCCAGCACGACGGGTGGGCGCATTGTCATGAAGATGAACGGGCTGGCCGACCCGGCCGTGATCGACGCGCTGTATGCGGCGTCGCAGGCGGGAACGCAGATCGATCTGATCGTGCGCGGCATCTGCTGCCTGCGGCCGGGGCTGCCCGGTCTGTCGGACAACATCCGCGTGCGGTCGATCGTGGGCCGCTTCCTCGAGCACTCACGGGTGTTCGCGTTCGGCGACGGCGAACGCCAGCGGGTCGAGTACCTGATGGGCTCGGCCGACCTGATGCCCCGCAATCTGGACCGCCGGGTCGAAGTGGTGACGCCGGTCAAGGACGGCGCGTTGCGCGAGCGTTTGCAAGAGATCCTCGCCGCCAACCTGGCCGACGACGTCAACGCCTGGACGCTGGGCCCCGACGGCTCCTGGACGAAGGTCCCGACGCGCATCGGCTTCTCGGCCACTGCGGTGCTGCACGAGCGGGCGCTCGAGCGCGGGCGCCGCGTGTTCGAGACCCCCGACGACGAGGACTGAGGTGGCCGCCCTCGAGCGCGAGATCAAGCTCACCGCGCCGCAAGGGTGGCGGCCGCCCGCGCTTGACGGCGTCGTCGAGGGCGTGGTCGCCGTGCCGGTGGAGACGCAGGAACTCGACGCCACCTACTACGACACGAGCGACCTACGGCTGGCCCGGTCGGGCGCCTCGCTGCGGTACCGCACGGGCGAGGGCCCTTCGCGCTGGACGGTGAAGC
>JACDEA010000411.1 GCA_013816725.1 Actinomycetota bacterium | reverse complement strand
CGCGGGAACGGCGCCGTCGGCCGCGTCCTCGTCCATCACGTCCATGGGGATCGACACGAACACGGGGCCGCCGGGCGCGGCCACCGCGTCGTGGAACGCGCGTCGCAGCACCGTTCCCAGCTCGTCGGCGTGGCGGACTTCGTGGGTCCACTTGCTCACGGCGCGAGCCAGGCCGACGAGGTCGCCGCTGAGCAGCGGGTCGGCCACGAGATGGCGCCGGTCCTGCTGCCCGGCGGTGACGACGAGCGGCGCGCGGTTCGCCTGCGCGTTGGTGAGGTTGCCGATGGCGTTGCCCAACCCGGCCGAGGTATGGAGATTGAGGAACGCGGGACGGCCCGTGGCCTGCGCGTAGCCGTCGGCCATGGCGACGGCCGTCGCCTCCTGCAACGCCAGCACGTAGTGCAGGTCGCCCCTGTCGTTGTCGGCCAGCGCGTCGATCAGCGGCAGTTCGGTGGTGCCCGGGTTGCCGAAGATGTGGGTGACGCCTTCGCTGCGCAGAACCTCGAGGACGACGTCGCGGCCGCGCAGCATCGGCGAGAGCCTAAGCGGGCGGCGAGAAGGGACCGACCTCGCCGTGATCGCGGCACGCAGCGGTGAAGTGGGCCGGCGTCACGTACACGGTGAGCCGGCGCCCGCACTCCGGACAGAAGCGGGGCGGGTCGAGGTCCCGGCCGCACGCGCCGGCGCAGGCGCCGGAAGTTAGTCCGCACCCGGTGCAGTGCCGCGACGGCGCGTCGGCCACCGCCACCTAGATCACCGCCACCTAGATCACCGCCACCTAGATGACCTTGGAGAGAACACCCACCGGCATGCGCAGGTCGTCGAGCATTTGCAGGTCCTGGTCGGGCGAACGCCCGAGCGTGGTGAGGTAGTTGCCGACGATGAGTGCGTTGATCCCCGACGTCATCCCCATGGCCTGGAGTTCGCGCAGCGTGACCTCGCGGCCACCGGCGTAGCGCAGGATGACCGACGGCAGGGCCAGCCGGAACAGCGCGATCCAGCGGATGGCTTCGAGTGGCTCCACCAGCGGCCGGTCGGCCAGCGGCGTGCCGGGCCGCGGGTTGAGGAAGTTCAGCGGAACCTCGGCCGGGCCGACGTCGCGAAGCTGCATCAGCAGCTCGACCCGTTGGTTCTCGGACTCGCCCATCCCCAGCAACGCGCCGCAGCACAGCTCCATGCCCGCCTCGCGCACCAGCCGGCAGGTGTCGAAGCGCTCCTCCCACGTGTGCGACGACACGATGTTGGTGAAGAACGAGCGGGCGGTCTCGAGGTTGTGGTTGTAGCGGTGCACGCCGGCCTCGGCCAGGCGGAAGGCCTGGTCGCGATCGAGGATGCCCGCGCTGACGGCGACGTTGAGCCCGGTGCGGTCGTGCACCAACGGCACCATGGCGAGGATCGAGTTCAAGATCCGTTCGTCGGGCCCGCGGATAGCCAGCACGATGCAGAACTCCGACGCCCCCAGCGCCGCGGTCTCTTCGGCGGCGGCGATCACCTCGGCGGGGTCGAGCAACGGCGTGGCCTTCACCGGGGATTCGAAGCGGGCCGACTGGCTGCAGAAATGGCAGTCCTCCGGGCAACCGCCGGTCTTGGCCGAGAGGATTCCTTCGACCTCGACCTCGGGGCCGCACCACGCCAGGCGAACCTCGTGGGCCAACGCAGCCAGCGCCGGCACGTTGATTTCCGGGAGCGCGGCGAGGTCGTTCAACTCGTCGACGGTGAGCTGGCGTCGCTCGTCGAGCAGGGCCGCGGCCGCGCCGGCAAGCAGGGCGCGGGCGGGTGAGATCGGCACGGGGGCGAACGCTACAACGAGGCGCGCCGCGGCGGCGGAGTCGACGGCGGGTCGTCACTAGGGTGGCGACCATGGGTGCCGTCCTCGAGCTGGCCGACCGCCTGTGGCGGGGCGAGGCCGACATCGGCGACCACCATCCGTTCCGCTTGATTGGGACCGACGCCGAAGAGGTGGCGGACGGCGTGGCCTTCGTGCCGTCGTTTGCCAACGTGAGCGCGGTTACCACCGGCGATGGTCTCGTGCTGGTCGATACCGGCAGCCAGGTGCTGGCCGAAACCGTGCACAAGGCGCTCCGCGGCTGGACCGACCAACGGCTGAACACCGCCGTCTACAGCCACGGTCACATCGACCACGTCTTCGGCGTGCCGTTGTTCGAAGCGGAGTCGGCCGGGAAGGGCTGGCCGGCGCCGCGGGTCGTCGCCCACGAGGCCCTGCCGGCCCGCTTCGACCGCTACATACTCACGGCCGGGTTCAACTCGATTATCAACCAGCGCCAATTCCGGGCCCCGAACCTCCAGTGGCCCACCGAGTACCGCTATCCGGACGAGACGTATCGGAATCACCTTGCGCTCGACGTGGGCGGTGTCGCCGTCGAGTTGCACCATGCACGCGGGGAGACCGACGACCACACGTGGACGTGGTTCCCCGACAAGAAGGTGCTCGGGTGCGGCGACTTCTTCATCTGGGCCTCGCCCAACGCCGGTAACCCGCAGAAGGTGCAGCGTTATCCCAAGGAGTGGGCCGACGCGCTGAGGACGATGGCCGCGGTGGGTGCCGAAGTGCTGCTGCCCGGTCACGGCTTTCCCATCGTGGGCAACGGCCGCATCACGCAGGCCTTGACCGACGCCGCCGATCTCCTCGACCACCTGCACGACGAGACGCTGGTGATGATGAACGCCGGGGCCCGGCTCGACGAGATCATTCACACCGTCAAGGCCCCTGCGCACCTCATCG
>JACDEA010000410.1 GCA_013816725.1 Actinomycetota bacterium | reverse complement strand
CATCGTCCACAGCTTCTGGCCCCCGCGGTTCGCCGGCAAGCGCGACGTGTTTCCGAACCGGGAAACCCGGCTCTGGTTCAAGGCCGAGGAGGCGGGTGAGTATCCGGGCCAGTGCACGGAGTTCTGTGGCCTCCAGCACGCTCGGATGGCGTTCCGGGTGCGGGCGCAGACGCCGGAGGAATTCCAGACCTGGGTGTCGCACATGCAGACGCTCGGCGCCAAGCCGGCCGGGGCGGCCGCGGTCACCGATTCGGTGAGGACGGCCAGCGTCGGCGCCAAGGTTCAGGCCCACCAACAGCTCCGGCCCCGGATCGATGCGCGGCAGAACGCCGCCGGCCGGGACTCGGGCTCGACCATATCACCGCCGGTGCCGCCCCAGGATCCGGCCTATGCCGCGGGTGAGAAGCTGTTCCAGGCCAAAGGCTGCGTCGGGTGCCATTCGCTCAACGCCGTCAACGCCCCGAAGGGCATGATCGGCCCGAACCTCGCCAACGTCGGCGGGCGCTCGTACATCGGGGCCGGCAGCTTCAAGAACACCGACGAGAACCTGTCCCGGTGGATCCAGAATCCCCAAGCGATGAAAGTGGGCGTGCTGATGCCCAACCTCGGCGTCACCGCCGCCGAGGCCAAGTCGCTCGTCGCCTACCTCCGCGCTCACCAATAACAGGGCATATGGCAACCACCGCACTCGACCAGCAACGGGCGCACGCCGCCGCGGGCCACGCGGAGCCGACCGGTCTGTGGAGCTGGCTCACCACGGTCGACCACAAGCGCATCGGCATTCTGTACGGCGCCACGGCCTTCACCTTCTTTCTGCTGGGCGGGATCGAAGCGCTGCTGCTCCGCATTCAGTTGGGCTCCCCGAACAACACGTTTCTCTCGCCGGAGACGTACAACCAGCTCTTCACGATGCACGGCACGACCATGATCTTCCTCGCGATCATGCCGCTCAGCGCCATGTTCTTCAATTTCATGATCCCGCTGCAGATCGGGGCCCGGGACGTGGCCTTCCCGCGGCTCAACGCCTTCAGTTACTGGGTGTTCCTGCTGGGTGGCCTGTTCCTGAACTCGAGCTTCCTGTTCGGCGCCGCCCCGGACCAGGGGTGGTACGGCTACGCCAATCTCACCTCCCGGCAGTACTCGCCCGGGATCAACGTCGACTTCTGGATGCTCGGCCTCCAGATCCTCGGCATCGCGTCGCTGGCGGCGGCGGTCAACTTCTTCGTCACCATCCTCAACATGCGCGCGCCCGGCATGAAGCTCATGCGCATGCCGATGTTCACCTGGATGAGCTTCATCACCCAGGTGCTGCTGCTGCTGGCGTTCCCGGTCATCACGGTGGCGCTGATCCTGCTCATGTTCGACCGCTTCTTCGGCACCCATTTCTTCGTGCCGTCCGGCGGCGGCGACCCGCTCCTCTGGCAGCACCTGTTCTGGATCTTCGGTCATCCCGAGGTCTACATCCTGGTCCTGCCGGCGTTCGGCATCGTGAGCGAGATCCTGCCCGTCTTCTCGCGGAAGCCGCTGTTCGGCTACGCGGCCATGGTGTTCTCGGGCGCGTTCATCGCGTTCCTCGGCTTCGGCGTGTGGAGCCACCACATGTTCACGACCGGCATGGGTCCCATCGCGGACACGTTCTTTTCGCTGACCACGATGCTGATCGCCGTCCCGACGGGCGTGAAGATCTTCAACTGGCTGGGCACGGTGTGGGGCGGCTCGGTGCAGTACCGGGTGCCGATGTACTTCGCCCTCGGCTTCATCGCGATGTTCATCATCGGCGGCCTGTCGGGCGTCATGCACTCCTCGCCCCCGGCCGACCTCCAGCAGAACGACACCTACTTCATCGTGGCGCACTTCCACTATGTGCTCTTCGGCGGCAGCATCTTCGCGCTCACCGGGGGCGGGTACTACTGGTGGCCCAAGATGTTCGGCCGCATGCTGGACGAGACGCTCGGCAAGGTCCACTTCTGGCTCATGCTGATCGGCTTCAACGTGACGTTCTTCCCGATGCACATCCTCGGCCTGAACGGGATGCCCCGGCGGGTCTACACCTATCCCGAGGGGCTCGGATTCGAGGAGCTGAACCGGATCGAGACGATCGGCTCGCTGATCCTGGGCTTCTCGTTCCTGGTGTTCCTGGTCAACATCATCAAGACCTGGCGCGGCCCGCGGAACGCGCCGGCGGATCCGTGGAACGGCGCCACGCTCGAATGGGCGATTCCGTCGCCGCCCCAGGAATGGAACTTCGCCGAGATCCCGACCGTGCACGGGCGTGACCCGCTCTGGGAGATGAAGCGCGAGCGCGGGGGCTCGCTGCCCGAGCCGCAGCGGGTGAGCGGGCAGGGGATCCATCTGCCCAATCCCTCGTACTGGCCGCTGGTGGCCGCCATCGGCGTGGCCTTGCTCATGGTCGGCCTGATGGTGTCCCACCAGGTTGGACCGTGGGGCGTCGTCGTGGGGCTCTCGATCCTGTTCGTCGGGGTGTTCAACTGGGCCTTCGAGCCCGCGGGCTGAGGAGAGCGATCGTGTCCGACCACGCGAAGGCGATGTCGCAGGCGATGTCGCAGGCGATGCCGCAGGCGACGCCGCACCCGATGGAGCATCACCTCGAGACCTCGACGGGGCTCGACAACCGGAAGCTGGCCATCTGGACCTTCATCGGGTCCGAGTGCCTGTTCTTCGCCACGCTCATCAGCAACTACCTGGTGAACAAGGGCAAGAGCCTGGTGGGCCCGTTCCCGCACGAG
>JACDEA010000025.1 GCA_013816725.1 Actinomycetota bacterium | reverse complement strand
GCTCCCGGGATACGAGGGCTCATCGCCGGTCCGCGTCGGCAACGCGGCGACGCAACAGCGCCAACTCGACGTGTACGGCGAGGTCATGGACGCGCTGCACCACGGCCGACAGCACGGGGTAGACGCCGAGGCTGACGGCGACGCGTGGGAGCTTCAGCGCGTCCTACTCGATTTCCTCGAGTCGGCATGGAAGGAGCCCGACGAAGGCATCCGGGAGGTGCGGGGACCGCGGCGCCCGTTCACCCACTCCAAGGTGATGGCGTGGGTTGGTTTCGACCGCGCCATCAAGGACTCCCACAGGTTCGGCCTCGACGGCCCCGTCGATCGTTGGCGGGCCATTCGCGCCGAGATACACGACGAGGTCTGCGAGAAGGCCTGGAACGCGAACCGCAACACCTTCGTGCAGTACTACGGGTGCGACGACGTCGACGCCAGCCTCCTCCTGCTGCCGCTCGTCGGCTTCCTTCCGGCCACCGACGAGCGGATGCTGGCCACCGTGGCCGCGATCGAGCGCGATCTCTCGGTTGACGGCTTCATCATGCGCTACCCGCACGACGAGTCGTCAGCCGACGTCGACGGTCTTCCCGCCGGCGAAGGTGCGTTCCTTCCGTGCACGTTCTGGTTGGCTGACAACTACGCGCTGGCCGGACGGCGCGACGATGCGCTGGCGGCCTACGAACGGCTGCTCTCGATACGCAACGACGTCGGGCTTCTCGCCGAGGAGTACGACCCCGTCGCCGGTCGCCTTCTCGGCAACTTCCCGCAGGCCTTCACCCACGTCGGCCTGGTCAACACCGCCTACAACCTCTCCGACGCCAGAAGCGCGACGCCGCGCCGCGTCGCCGGTCCGCAGTAACCCGGCGTTACCTTCTATAGCTAGCCGCTACTCGAACGTAACGTCGACGGTCTGCTCGGGGCGCCGCTCCTCTTGTTCGGCGATGGCTGCGAGGGTCCGCTCGTCGGCCTCGGTCAGCGGCGGTTGCAGCAAGCTGCGCGGCCAGAGGCGACGGGACCATACGACGTTCAACTCGGCGCAGTAGATCGTGACCTGGGCGCCGAGGAACAACCAGCCCATCAGGCCCAGCACCACGGCGAAGAACCCGTACACCTGGGTCGTCTGCCGCAGCTGGTGGGCGACGAGGTAGCCCCCGAAGGTCTGGAGAATCTGCCACGCCAGCCCCGCTGCCACCGCTCCCGGTACCAGCGGCCGCCAGGCGATGGCCTTCGCCGTCAGCACGCGGAACACGAGGACGAACAGCCCGACGTTCACCCCGGCCGACGCGACCAGCAGGACCGTGCGCGTCGCCAACCCCTTGCTCCCCAACGCGCCGAGGCCCGACAGCACCGTCGTCCCCAGGACACCCACCCCCAGCGCGCCCAGGAACAGCAGCCCGCGTACCTGCCGCGGAAAGAACCCAGGCCGCACGACGCCGGGAACGTTCCATACCTGGTTCATGGCGTGTTGCGCGGCCTGGGTCACGCCCAAGCCACCCCACAACAGGCCGACGACGCCCACGACCACGCCGAAGCCGCTCGCCCGCAGCGAGTGGACGTTGCGCTGGATCTGATCCCCGATGATCGGGAACTGTGCGAGCGCCGAGTGCACGACCGACTCTTCGAACTTGGCCGAGTGCCCGAGCAGATACCCGAAAGCGGTGGTCACGAGAAGCAGCAGCGGGAACAGCGACAGCACTCCGTAGTACGCAATGAGTGCCGCTAGCGACCCACCCCGGTCGTCGCCGAATTTCTTCACGACGGCAAATGGGAAGCCCAGGGCGCCGTGCGTCTGCTGGTAGCCATCCACCCGACGCAGCACTCTCTCGATGGCGCTCACCGTTGATGCGTACCCCAAACGTTGCTTCGAGCCCGAGCACCGACGTTCCCACGGTGCGCGCGATCTTCATGGGTAATTACTGCGCTCCGTGGGTAGATCTGTTGGTAACACGACCTAACACAGGAGGTGCCCGAAGATGGGCCTCGTAGTGCTTCTACTTCTGTTGGCATTGCTGTTCGGCGGCCTCGGCCTGTTCGCGACCGGCCTGAAGTGGCTGTTGATCGTCGCTTTGGTGCTGCTGGTCGCCAGCTTCTTTACCGGCTACCGCGGTCGAACCACGATTTAGCCAGCACACACAGTCGAGACGGGGTGGCCACTGCGGCGGCAGGGGCCACCCCGTTTCTTTTTGACCCGCCACGACGCGGCACAATTGGTTCGACCCATGGATGACACCCCTCCCTTGATCAACCCCGTCTTCGTGGACGAGACCGATCGCCGCGCGTCGGCGATTCTGATCGCGACGCGGGTGATCGGCGCGTTGCTCTTTGCGTATGTCGTCCTTCTCGCTGGAAGCATCGTGCGGGCTCCGGGGATCAATCGAGTGGGCCTGCCAGGCGTGGGCCGCCTGTTCCCGGAAGCGAACACGCTGCACCCGCCGAGCGTGGACGCCGCGCCCAACGTGACCGTTGTCGCCGCCGACGGACGGCGCGACGCCATTGTCCGGCAACGGTCGGGGGCTCCCGTCATTGCGGGCTCTTCACCGGCCACGCCGGCATCGGTCGGCGGCACCGGTGTGACACGGATCGACCAGGGGACGCGGCCGAGCAACGGCGCGGCCAACGCGACGCCGGTCAAGACGACGCCCGGCAAAGGACAGCCGCCGGCGACCTCGCCGCCAAACTCGTCGCCGTCGGGCACGAACACGCCGGCGGGCCGCGGGCCCAATGGCTCGGGGCCGCCGGGGCACACGGCGGCGGCGGGCGGAAACGGGAGCGGAAACGGGAATGGCAACGCCAAGGGGCGGGGCGGCACCTACGGGTCCTGACCGGTCGCCGCCGACCCATTGGGTCACCCTGACGCTGCTGTTGCTGGCACTAGCCACCGCGTTGTTCCTCGACGGCTATTCCGGCAACGGCTTTCGGCGGTCGACCACCGCATCCAGCGGACCGAGCGCAGGCATCGAGGGTGCCGGTCCGATCCTCGACTTCTCCAAGCGGGATCCGGCGTCGGTACCCATGCCGCCCAAGCAGATCGCATTGACGTTCGACGACGGTCCCGACCCGCGTTGGACGCCGGCCATCCTGCGCGCGCTGACGCGCCA
Source organism: Actinomycetota bacterium (assembly GCA_013816725.1). Classification (GTDB taxonomy): domain Bacteria; phylum Actinomycetota; class Acidimicrobiia; order Acidimicrobiales; family JACDEA01; genus JACDEA01. The sequence continues at coordinate 9,956 of JACDEA010000025.1, read as the reverse complement.
CCACGCAAAAGCGACGTTCTTCGTCGTCGGCGCCAAGGTCGCCCGCCATCCGGCTCTGACGCGGCGGCTGCTGGCCGAGGGCCACGAGCTGGGTTCCCACACGTTCACCCACGCCAACATGGGCACCGCCTCCGCGGTGCGACGCAACGCTGAACTCTCGCTTACCCAGGTGGCCCTGGCCGGCGCCGCTGGAGTCAGGACATCGCTGCTGCGTCTCCCCTACTCCTCCGGACCCGAAGAACTGACGCGCGGCGACGTCGTCGCGGCGCGAAGCGCAGCGCGATACGGCTACCTACTGGTGGCTTCCACGAATGACAGCCGTGACTGGCAGCGCCCAGGGGTGCCAGCCATCGTGGCCCGGTCGCTGCCGTCCGGCGGCGCCGGAGCGGTGATCCTGATGCACGACTCCGGCGGCGACCGACACCAGACGGTGGCCGCGCTCGAACGGCTGCTGCCCGCACTCGAACAGCAGGGTTATCAGTTCGTGACGGTGTCGCAGGTCATCGCACAGGCGCGATCTGCGGTGAATCCCCGCGTATCGACCGCGGCGCGCATCCAAGGACGCTCCGTCCTCGGCGCGCTGACGGTCAGCCGAGCAATCGCCGCGCTACTTCGCTGGATCCTGCTTCCGATCGTGCTGCTCGCTGCCCTCCGCGCCATCCTCGTCGTGGTGTTCGCCGCCCGTCACGTTCGCGCCCGCGCCCGGACAGTTGGGGGTTACCGCCCGCCGGTTAGCGTTCTCGTGCCGGCATACAACGAGGGGGTCGTCATTGCCGCGACCGTGCGGTCGCTGGCCTCCTCGGTCGCCGGCGACGACGAGATCGTTGTGGTCGACGATGGGTCCACCGATGACACCGCCGCCATCGTCGACGGGTTGGCACTGCCGCGGGTGAGATTGCTACGCCAAGGAAATGGCGGTAAGGCCAATGCGCTGAACAACGGCATCCGCAACAGCCGCCACGACGTCATCGTCATGGTCGACGCCGACACGCAATTCGAGCCCACGACCATCGATTGGCTCGTGCGACCGCTGGCTGATCCCACCGTCGGCGCCGTGAGCGGGAACACCAAAGTCGCCAACCGGGGCCGGCTCCTTGGACGATGGCAACACATCGAATACGTGCTTGGGTTCAACCTCGACCGGCGAATGTTCGACATCCTCCGTTGCATGCCGACGGTTCCCGGTGCGATCGGCGCATTCCGCCGCGGCGCGCTGGCGGGCGTCGGCAACATGAGCAGCGACACGCTGGCCGAGGATACCGACGTGACGCTGGCGCTGAACCGGGCCGGCTGGCGCGTCGTGTACGAAGAGCAGGCCCGGGCCTGGACCGAGGCACCGGGATCGGTCGGCGCCCTGTGGCGCCAGCGCTATCGCTGGTCGTACGGGACGATGCAGGCGATGTGGAAGCACCGGCACGCCGTACGAGAGCGCGGCCCGCTCGGGCGGGTGGGACTCCCGTACGTACTGGCGTTCCAGATCCTGTTGCCGCTCATGGCCCCGGCGGTGGACTTGTTCACGCTGTTCGGCCTGCTGTTCCAGGACCCGAAGCCGGTGATCGCCTATTGGCTCGTGTTCAACGGCGTGAACATTCTTCTCGGCGCCTACGCACTGCGGCTCGACGGTGAACGCCTGGGCGTGTTGTGGTCGGTGCCTCTCCAGCAGATCGTCTACCGCCAGCTCATGTACCTCGTCGTGATCCAGTCGGTGCGCACGGCGCTCAGCGGTCAGGTGCTGCCGTGGCACTCAGTCCCGCGGCAGGGCGACCTGCGGGTGGGCTGAGCCTACTTCGCGTTTGTGGTTGGCTACGCCCCGATGGACTTCGACATCCCGCCTGACATCCAGGCGACCCTCGACGCTCTCGACGATTTCATCGCGCGGGAGATCAAGCCCCTCGAGGCCGAGAACGACAACATCCGCTTTTTCGATCACCGGCGTGAGTGGGCCCGCACCGACTTCGACAACGGCGGCGTGCCCCGCAAGGAGTGGGAGGACCTGCTTTCCGAGATGCGCCGACGGGCCGACGGCGCCGGCTGGCTGCGGCTCGCACTGCCGGAGGAATACGGCGGGCGCAACGCTTCGAACCTGGAGATGGCGATCATCCGCGAGCACCTGGCGGCCAAGGGTCTCGGCCTCCACAACGACCTACAGAACGAAAGCTCGATCGTCGGCAACTTCCCCACCGTGCTCATGATGCGGGACTACGGCACGCCCGAGCAGCGGGCTGAGTGGATGCCGGGATTCTTCGACGGCACCAAGCGACTGGCCTTCGGCCTGACCGAGCCCAACCACGGCAGCGACGCCACGTATCTCGAGACCACAGCGGTTCGCGACGGCGACGAGTGGGTGCTCAACGGTCACAAACGCTTCAACTCCGGCCTGCACCACGCGACGCACGACATCATCTTCGCCCGCACCTCGGGCGACCACGGGTCGCCGGTGGGCATCAGCGCGTTCCTCGTCCCCACCGACGTGCCCGGCTTCTCGGTCGACTTCTTCTGGTGGACCTTCAACATGCCGACCGACCACGCCGAGGTCACGATGACCGACGTACGCGTCGGCCAGGACGCCGTGTTCGGACGGATCGACCACGGCCTCGAGCTGGCGCAGCTCTTCGTGCACGAGAACCGCATCCGACAAGCGGCGTCGTCGCTGGGCGCCGCGCAGTTCTGCATCGACGAAGCGGTCGCCTACGCCAACGGCCGGGTCACATGGGGCCGCAAGCTGTCGGTGAACCAGGGCATCCAGTTCCCCCTCGTCGAGCTGCACACGCAGGCCGCCATGCTGCGCCAGCTCGTGCGGTACACGGCGTGGCTCATGGACCACAAGCACCACATGGAAGTGACGCATTTCGTCGCCATGTGCAACTACCAGGCCAACCGCCTGGTGTGCGACGCGGCCGACCGCGCCATGCAGACCTGCGGTGGGATCGGCTACAGCCGCCACATGCCCTTCGAGCACATCTACCGTCACCATCGCCGCTACCGCATCACCGAGGGCTCCGAAGAGATCCAGATGCGCAAGGTGGCGCAGCACCTGTTCGGATTCGGACGCAAGTAGCGGAGCGCGCCGGCGAGTGGGCCGAGTCAGTCCGTCAGCAACAGCGCGCGCAGGCGGTCGAGCGTGACCGGGTGCATTCCGGCCGGACCTGTCAGGTACCGCTCGACGCCGCCGTGCTCGTCGTTGACATGCGCGAGCGTGGCCTCGAGCACCGGGCGGCGGGCCGAGAGGAAGGGCCGAACCTTCTCGACATCGACGCCAGCCGCCTCCAGCGCGGGGCGCAACAACTCGATCCTGCGCTCGGAACGGTAGAGCGTCGACAACTCGTAGTCGTCGAGGATGACGTCCTCGTCTACACCCAAAACAGCGAGGAGCAAGGCGGCGGCGATCCCGGTGCGGTCCTTGCCGGCCGCGCAATGAAAGAGCGCGGGCAGCCCATCGTCGTCGGTGAGGTGCGTGAGGAGCCGGCCGAACGCCGGCGCGCCCTGGAGCACCATCGACCGGTAGACGTCGATAACGAAGTCGTCGTCGGCTTCTTTGACCTCACCGGCCAGGATCATGTCGATCAGCTCGGGCTGGTTGGTGTCGTCGGGATCGTCGCCGACGACGAGGTGAACGGCGCGGTGCCCATGGTCGTCGGGAATGACGGTGGGCTGGCGCGCGCGCTCGCTCGACTTTCGCAGGTCGTACACAGCGCGCAGGCCGAGCCGCCGCACCGCCTCGAGATCAGATGCGGTCAGTTCGTGCAGGGCGTCGGAACGAAAAACGAGTCCCCACCGCACCGTGCGCCCGTCCGCCGCGGGATAGCCACCAAGGTCGCGGAAGTTGAGCGCGCCCTCGAGACGGATCAGTCGTTCGCGCTCGGACGGCGGCATGCCGCATTCTGGCAGCCCGCCAGCGGTGCCGAGCTCTCCCGCTGAGACGCGAGAGCTATCGGACTTTCCTAAAGAAATCGACCCTCGGACTTGACGAGTCGAACACCCGTTCGGTATAATCACACTGTTGTAATTCGGGTGCTCACTTCCCCCTGAGAAGCCCCTCCCACCACGGAGGCTGCGTTGCTGGAAGTGCTGCAGGGAATCGTGAGTTGTCTCGACGGCGTGCTCGCCGACCTTGACCCGTCGCTGCTGCATCCCCGCGACGCATCGAAGCTGCTTGCCGAGTTCGAGGCCATCGAGCGCCGGGCGGCGGCGGGCAAGACGGTCGTGGCCGCCCGGGCCACCGACGCCGGGGAGTGGGCCCGCGCGGGCCACCGCAGCCCCGAGGACTGGCTGGCCTCGGCCTCGGGCACCACTTACGGCCAGGCCGCCGCCACTCTCGAAGCGTCGCTCAAGCTCGGTCAACTACCGGCGCTCGACGCGGCCGTGCGCAGCGGTGAGCTGTCAGCTCCCACGCTTGCCCAGATCGCCCCGGCGGCCACCGCCGAGAACGAGGAGCGGCTGGTGCACGCGGCGAGGACCCAGGGTCCGAAACAGCTCAAGTCGACCGTGGCCAAGGAGAAGGCGGCGCGGCGCAGCGCCGAAGCCGAAGCAGCGCGGCACCGCCGCATCCACAACGAGCGCTACTACCGCTCCTGGGTCGATGACGAAGGAGCGGGGCGCTTCGAGGGCAAGACCACTGTCGACCGCCTGGCCCGCATCGACGCCGCCATCGCCGCCGAAGCCGAGATCGTGTTCAAGGAGGCCTACGCCGCCGGTCGCCGTGAGTCAGCCGGCGCCTACCGCCTCGACGCGCTGGGGCGCCTGCTCGAAGGCGGCGGGGCCAAGGTGGAGACCACCGTGGTGGTCCGCGTCGACGAGACGAGATTGCGCGGCCAGGGCGGAACGTGTGCCTCAGAGGCGGGCCCGGTCCCCGTCGAGCTGGCCATCGGCGAGGTCCTCGCCGGCGCCTTCGTCAAGATCGTGGCCACCGACGGCACCGACATAGCCAAGGTCCACCACGTTGGGCGCTGTGTGCCCGCCGAGGTCAAGACCGCGGTGATCGAGCGCGACGGCGGGGGCTGTGTACGGCCCGGGTGTGGTTCGACGCACCGGCTCGAGACGCATCACTACAAGGTCGACTTCGCCAAGGGCGGGCCGACGACGTATTCGAACCTGGCCACGCTGTGCCGCTTCGACCACCGCCTCGTCACCAATGGCGGCCACCGCCTGGAAGGTGGGCCCGGCGACTGGAAGTGGATCGAGCCGCCGTGATGCGCCGAGAACGCAACAGCTGACGGGCGCAGGGGTCGGCGCTGGGGAGTGGGATCCCATGACATCGGCGACACCTGTGTCAAGACATCGGAGACACCGAACGAAGGGGTCTTCCGATGGAGCTGGGGCGATCCTGTTCGACGCATCTACGCATCGTCGACACACGGCCATCGCCCGACGCGCCGGTGTCCCATGGCGACCTGCCGCTCGGTGCGGGCGAGGAGTTCGTCGTGGCGATCATCGGGGTGGCCGGCATCCCTGTCGGTGCCAGCGCAGTGGTGCTCAACGTCACCGCAGTCAACCCGACCGAAGCCGGGTTCTTGTCGCTGTACCCGGCCAACCTCAGTTTCTCTTCGGCAAGCCCCCCGACCTTCTCGAACCTCAACACCGTCGTGGGCGGCGCGCCGACACCGAACCTGGCCATCGTGAAGATCGCACCGCCAGGATCGCCCAACGCCGGAGCGGTCAAGGTGTTCAACCGGAGGGGTACCACCGATGTGATCCTCGACGTGGCCGGGTTCTACAGCTAGCGCGAGGGCCCCGTCCCCAGGGGGGCGCACCTCCGACATCGTCGCGGCGCGACGCGCACGCCAGGTTGCTAGTAGCCCGGGTCTGTCGTGTCGGTCGTGTCAGTCGTGTCAGTCGTGCTGGTGCGGCGAGGCCGAGTCGTCGGTGGACTCGTAGCGGGCGGACTCGTATCTCCTCCGCCACAGGCCGGGTTCAGCGGGTCACGTGCGCAGTCGACGCTTGTGATCGCCGTCGTGCGCCGGGTCGTGTCACGGCTCGTGGTGGTCTTGTCGGCCTTGGTCTCGTGGCGGCTCCCGGGCGTGTGGTCCTTCGACGGGTGATCGGAAGCACCTCCGCCCCCGGTGCGCCCCGGCTCGGCAGGCGGTGTGAACGTAAAGTCCGTCGACGAGGTCGAGTCGCCTGCGGTCGTTGTCGCCGAGTCCGACTGTCCTACGGTCGTCGTGGGCTGGTTAGAGGCGTTGAGGGTGGCGTGGTGCCCACCGCTAATCGCGTTGAACCCGAGCGCCGCCACGACGCCAAACACGCCAACCAACAGTGGCACGCCGAGCCGCTCCCGCATGGGACAACCCTAACGACGCTGACGCCGAGGGAGGGCGCGGGCAATTGAAGAGGAGGCGGCGCAGGCACATGGAGAGCCAGCCCGCCGATCAGTCCCGTCAGCGCGTGGGGAACAAGGTGGTCACGAGCGCCGATCTAAGGGAAGGTCAATGGCGTGGGCGCAACAGGACTCGAACCTGTGACCTCTGACGTGTGAAGCCAGCGCTCTAACCAACTGAGCTATGCGCCCTTTGGGACGCGGCACTCTATCGCCGCGCCGCTTGAGCTAAAGGTCGTCGGCGGGAAGACCGAGCGCGACGCGACCAGCGTGGAGGAGCGACTGCTCCGGGGTGAGCGGGTGGAACTTGATCGCCCGGATGTCGCGGTAGCACTGCTCGATCGGATTGCCGCGGTAGAAGCTGGCGCCACCGGCCACGTCCATGGCCAGGTCGCACACGGCGATCCCTTCCTCGGCCACGCAACGCTTGGCGGCCATCGCCGCGTCGAAGGCGTCGACGTCGGGCCTGGGGTCGGGACCGATCACGTCGAGCGCGCCGAGCAGCGACCAGCGGGCAACGCGCAGCTTGGTGTCCATCAAGCCGACTTGGCGCTGGACGAGCGGATCCTCGGCCCGGGCCTTGCCGGCGACGGCGGCCACCGCGTAATCGCGTGCGGCCTCGGCCACACCCAGGTACACGCCGGTGATGACGGGCATGGCGAGGCTGCCGATGACGAGCAGCGGCGGGTCGATCACACCCCATGGCCGGTCCGAGGCGACCTGTGCGTCGGCGGCGAACACGTCGGTCATCTGCACGTCGTGGCTGCCGGTGCCCCGCATGCCCATGGCGTCCCACGTATCGAGCACCTCGACGCCCTCGGCCTTCACCGGGACGGACATTCCGAGCACCCGGCGACCCTGTTCCGGATCCTCGTACGTGAACATCGTCGAGAAGACGTCGCCCACCGGGACTTGGCTCGAGAAGATCTTCCGGGCGTTGAGTCGGTAACCGCCGTCGACCTTCTCGGCCGTGCCGTTCGGCCGGGTGAAGTCCGACCCGCCGGTCGAGACCAACACGATGCGGTCATCGGCGATGCGCCGCAGGAGGCCTTCGGCTCCAGGCATCTCCCGCCGGTAACGCCAGCCAGCGAACAGCGTGATGTGGTGGTGCATCGACACCGCCAGCGACGCCGAAGCGCAGTGTTTCGACATCTCGGCCTGCGCCAACGTCACCTGCGTCAACGACGCACCCATCCCACCCAACTCGGTGGGAACGGCCAACGCCAGATAGCCGGCATCGCGCATGACGTCATAGGCCTTGGCGACGAACGAGCCGTCGCGGTCGCGCGCTGCGGACTCGTCGCCAAACTGCGTTCCGAGTTCACGGGCCAGAGCGACAAACGCGTCGCGATCGTCAGTCGGCATGCGCTCTGTCACGGCGCAACACTACGGACGTTCACTGCTCGACCCTTGGCCCGCTAGTCGAAGATGTGCATGAGCGACTTCGGGTCCACCGGTTTGCCGTCGACCCGCGTCTCGAAATGCAGGTGCGATCCGGTGACCGACCCCGTCGTCCCGATCGCCCCGATGAGCGTGCCGGGATCGACGACTTGGCCCACCGCCACGTCGACCCGTGACAGGTGGGCGTAGACGGTCTGGAATGCCCCGTGGTCGATCGTGACCATGTCGCCGTACCCCGAGTAACCCTTGACCGCGGGGCCGGCGTGCACGACGGTGCCCCCCGCGGCGGCGACGACAGGGTCGCCGGTGTCGCCGTCGATGTCGATGCCGGTGTGCATGTGCCCTGGGCGGGATTCGCCCCACCAGCCGGTGAGGTTGCCGGGAGCGGGCCGGACCTCACGGGTGCGGACGGCCTCGCCGGCGCGCGACGCCCGGTCCTGGACAAGCTCGCGGCGATCGGCGTTGAGCGGCCGTATCCCGGCGGACGCCAGCGCCAGGTGTGGCGCGGTGCGGGCCACGTGGCGGTCGGATGTGAGCTTGGCCGCACCGGGGGCGACGACGACGAAGACCACCAGCAGTGGGACAAACCGGGAGAGGAATCGAACGTTCATGTGGGGAGGGGTGCCGGCCAACGCCTAGCCAGGCCATGCCGCCCCAGCCCGCCCACCGGTGAAGCGCAGCAGGTTAGTCCACGTTCCACGGGGTATACAGACAGTGTGCTCGGCCGCCGCCTGTCCCTAGGAGTGGTGATCTGGGTCGTGATCGGCGTGATCGTGGCGATCAATCACGGGTTCTTCGATCACCTCGACTCGCTGTCGGGAGTCCTCTCCGCCGTCCTCGCCGTCCTGGCCTGGCCGCTGGTAGTGCTCAAGGTCCACGTCGCGATCTGACCATCGCGGTGTCGGGCGACGGCGACGGCGCCCGGGCCGACCACATCTGACCGGCCGGCACCCGGGCCGGGCGCAGCTGCACGGCGACGCCGGTGATGACCACACCGCGGTGCTCGCCGGCCAGCGAGGCCAGCTCGTCGTCGGAGGGAACGACGACGTCGACCGCGGCGCGCCGAGCCTTGCCGCGCAGCCGAGTTGGGACCACGACCGGGCCGTCCCCCCGATGCTGGAGCAGGCGAACGGGCGCGACAAGGGGGAAACGCCGGCCAGGGGCCACGGCCCGAAGCTCGACGCCCCGCTCGTGCCAGACCACTGCGGTTTCGTCGCCCACAGTCGCCCAGCTCAAGGTCCCCATTTCACCGGGGAGGCCCCAGTTGCGCCGCCCGGCCACCAGACGGTCGTGGTTGTCGACGACCATCGTCGAGAAGCGCAACCCGAGACGCAGGCCGACACGGGCGATGCGGGCGACGCCGAGTGAGACGTACGGCCCCACCGGCGATGCGACGTAGCGCTCGGCCACCAGCACGACGCGGTCTCCGCACCAGGCCGCCACTGCCTCGCCCCGCAGCGCCCACGGGGCCTCCGTCACCGGCGGCCTAGAACCCGGGTAGGCGCAGCCGCTGCCCGGTGGCGAGCGAATTCACCACGCCGACGAGCACGAGGATCCCAATCAGCCAGGCCAGGGAAGACACCGCGGCGATCCACCCCAGTTGACCGGAGTTCACCGTGTGCGCCGCGTTCTCGATGCCGCCGGTGCCGATGTTGCCCGTCGCCGCCGCACCGCCGCTGCCGGCGCCACCGGTGGCCCCGGCACCACTGAGGCTTCCGGCCGGCCCGAGGTCGTCGAGGGGCGTGCCGGTGGCCGACAGGTCGGCGCCCAGCGCGTCGCCGCCGCCCGGCGCGCTGACCCCGAGCGCGGGCGCGGCGCCCCCGGCGTCGTCACCGGCGCCCAGAAAACCGGTGTTGTTGTTGACCGACTGCTGCACGGTGATGCGGCCGAAAGCCAGCTCCTCGCGGTTGGCCAGCGCCGGTACGCACTGGGGCACCGTCGGGTCGACCTGCGTGGGCAGGCACACGGGAACCGGCGAATTGGTGTGGGTGTCGGTGATCTTCACCTGGAAGCCGCCGCAGCTGACGAATTGTTGGCTGCCTTCGACCACCTTAGAAACGACCGGCGTCGGCGGAATGAGTTCGACCTGGTAGCCGGTCTTTTCGGCGATCTGCTGGAGGAGCGGCGCAACCTGGTCGTACGGCAATTCGGACCCATTGCTCGAGATGGCCTGGCCTTCGATCTTGAGCCCGGAGAACGTGCAGGAGGCGGTGCGACTGGGCTCGCCGCCGACGGCGCTGAC
>JACDEA010000409.1 GCA_013816725.1 Actinomycetota bacterium | reverse complement strand
CTCATGGCGCCGGCCGACTCGCCGAAGGCCGTGATGTTGTCGGGGTCGCCGCCGAACGCGGCGACGTTCTCGCGCACCCACTCGAGCGCAGCGACCTGGTCGAGGATCCCGACGTTGCCGCTGCCGCTCCCGGCGAACGCGTCGCCGCCGACCTCGTCGAGGTGGAGGAAGCCGAACGCGCCGAGGCGGTAGTTGATGGTGACGACCACGACGTCGCCGTTGGTGGCGAACGACGTGCCGTCGTACCAGGGCGTCGATCCGGAGCCGGTGATGAAGGCGCCGCCGTGGATCCACACCATCACCGGGCGCCGGCCGTTGTCGGGAGCGGGCGTGAAGATGTTGAGGGTGAGACAGTCGGCCTCGCTCTGCGTGGGCTGCGGGCCCGAGAACAGCGCCTCCACCGGCGACGGGGTCTGCGGCGCGACGGGACCGAAGTGAGTGGCGTCCCTCGTGCCCGTCCAGGGCGCGGCCGGCGCGGGCGGGCGGAAGCGGCGTTCGCCGACCGGCGGCGCCGCGTACGGGATGCCTTTGAATACGTGCACGCCGTCGCCAACTGACCCGGCAACGCGCCCCAGCGTGGTCTCGACAGTCGTCATGGGTTCATAACGTACCGGTAGGTTGCACGGATGATTCGTGGGCGCGCGCTGGTAACGGGAGCATCGAGCGGCATCGGGCTGGCCTTCGCGCGGCGGCTGGCGGCCGACGGGAACGACCTCGTGGTCGTGGCTCGCAGCGGCGGGCGGTTGCACGAACTGGCCGAGGAGCTGAAGCGCACGCACCGGTCCGAGGCCGAAGTGCTCGTCGCCGACCTCACCACACCCGACGGCGTCGCTGCCGTCGAGCGGCGGTTGGCCGACACCTCGCAGGCTGTCGACCTGCTTGTGAACAACGCCGGGTTCGGCACGTTCGGACGCTTCGCCGAGCTGCCGATCGACAAAGAGGTCGAGGAAATCGAGCTGAATGTCGTCGCTCTCGTGCGCCTCACCCGCGCCGTGCTGCCCGGCCTGATCGCCCGCCGCACCGGCGGGGTGATCAACGTGGCGTCGATCGCGGCGTACCAGCCGGGGCCGTGGGAAGCGACGTACTGCGCCACCAAGGCGTTCGTGCACAGCTTCAGCCAGGCGTTGCACGAGGAAGTGAAGAGCAGCGGCGTGAAGGTGCTCTCGCTGTGCCCCGGCTTCACGGTCACCGAGTTCCAGGACCGGAGCGGCGCCGACTCCTCGGGCGTGCCCGGTTTTGTCACGCAGACCGCCGACCAGGTCGTCGACGCCGCGCTTAAGGCGTACCGCCGCGGCCGGGCGATCCGGGTCCCCGGCGGGCCGAACAAGGTCCTGGCCGCCACCGCCCGCCTCTCCCCGCAGCTGATGGCCCGCAAGATGGCCGGCGCCGTCGGCCGCCGCCTCGCCAAGATCTGAACCCGCCAACCCCGCCCGCCCCACCAGCGTGTGTCGGTGCCAGGTCGCGGTTTTTGGTAACTGAGCACCGACACATGCTTTGACATGCGTGGGGATCGGCCGGACGGGGTCGTAGACTTACCACTCCATGCGTTGGCGGCAGATCAGATTCGCGCTGTTCGCGGTGGCGGTGGCCGCTACGAGCCTGTTCACCGCGCCCCCACCCGCCCGGGCCGCCGCCGCAGCAACCGAAACCGTGCTGTTCTGGCGGCCCAGGCCGGATCAGCCCGGCCAGCCCACGGGCGACACCACGTTCTTCGTCCGTGTGCGGAACGCCGATGGCGGCAATCGGCCCGCCGGGTCGGTCAAGCTCACGCTCGACAGCCACCAGCTCAAGGTCAACGGCAGCGACTCGATCCCTCTCGAGAAGGACGACCCCGACAACGCCCACGGCACGATCACCGCCGACTTCCGCGTGGCCCTGGGGTCCGATCCGCACTACTTCATCACCGATTTCCAGCCCAGCGACACCGCGGCCTTCGCCGCCAGCGATGACGACCTGGGTCTGGCCACCGCCGACATCACGGCCAGCCCCGAGCCCAGCGACGCGTCGGAAATCGTCACCTACACCTTCAACCTGCACATCCCGGAGTTTGGCGTGCGCCACCGTCCGAAAGGGCGTGTGGAATTCACCTCGACCGACGGGCAACACACGAACCCGCCCCAGCCCGGCGTCGCTCCTCGCCCCGACGACGACGTGATGATCAACGACGATGGCTCGACAACGCTGAAGGCATCGTGGCCAGTCCGGCAGAAGCAGGGGCGGTGGGACACCACCGCCAACTACAGCGACGACAACCACATCTTCCTGCCCATCGCCGCCAGTAGGGCCCACAACGTCAGCGGCTCCTCGCCGACGACGGCGGCGGCGGTTGCCACCACGCGCCGGACGTCGCGAAAGACGGCCACGACCATTCGGCGCACGCCGGGGACCACCGCGGTGCTGGCGCCGATCAACCCGGCGACGTCCTCGAGCCTGCCTGATGGGTCGTCTTCTTCGTCGGTGACGTTCGGGGACTTCCCGACGACGCCGGGACCGAGCAGTGGGCTGGCGGCCAACCCCCTCAACAACAACAAGAGCGACGGCCCGCCCCTCGCCGTTGTGGCGACGACCCTGCTGGCGCTCGGTGTCCTTGGCGGTATTGCTGCGTTCCGCCGTTTCCGCCGCGGTTCGCTGGACTGGTTCTAGCTACCGGCGCGGTTGGCTCGGCGATGCGCCCGACGAACCGCGTCCTGGACCTGGCGGTCGATACGGGCCCGGAGGTCGCTGAGGTCGGGGGTGGCGCCTCGCCCAAGGTTGTCG
>JACDEA010000408.1 GCA_013816725.1 Actinomycetota bacterium | reverse complement strand
GTGGGGAACCCGCACATCGTCGTAGTACGTCGCGTTGGTGCGAGCGCCACCCATCACGTTGATCGGGGTGTAGCTGAACCCCGGTGTCGACGTCGGGACCGCGAAGATCGAAATGCCCTTGTGCTTCTTGGCTTCGGGGTTGGTGCGGACTGCGAGCCACACGTAGTCGGCGAATTCGGCCAGGCTGGTGAAGATCTTCTGGCCATTGATGACCCACTCCGCGTCGCCGTCGCGCACGGCTTTGGTCGTGAGTGAGGCGAGGTCGGTGCCGGCGCCGGGCTCGCTGTAGCCGATTGCGAAGTTCAGCTCGCCCCGCAGGATCGGCGGGAGGAAGAAGTCCTTCTGGGCCTGCGACCCGAACTTCATGATCGTCGGCGCGACGGCGTTGATGGTGAGGAACGGGACCGGTGCGCCGGCGCGCTGCGCCTCGTTGTAGAAGATGTACTGCTCGATGGCCGACGCCCCCTGGCCGCCGTACTCCTCGGGCCAGCCGATCCCGAGCCAGCCGTCGGCGCCGAGCTTGCGTATCGCCTCGAGCGACCTCGGCCCGCCCATCTCGCCGCCGGACATCTCTTCCTCGATCACCGGTGTCACCAGTTCGGCGAAGTACGCCCGCAATTCGTCCTGGAGCTTCTCCTGCTCCGGCGTCAGGGCGAGGTGCATACGAAAATTAGAACAGGTTCTCGCGAGAGCGGCAACTGGCCGCGCTGGCCTATCGTCGCCCCATGCGCGCAGCCATCTTTGTCGGACAGGACCAGCCACTCAGCATCGAGGACGTCGAGGCGATGCCGCCCGGTCCTTCGGACGTCGTCGTCACCGTCGGCGCCAGCGGCGTCTGCCACTCCGACCTCTCCGTGATCCACGGCTACGTACCGCTCCCGCCGCCGACGATCCTCGGCCACGAAGGCACCGGCGTCATCGAAGAAGTCGGCCCCGAGGTCGTCGGGCTCAAGAAGGGCGACCGCGTCATCGCGTCGTTCACACCGGCGTGCGGCACGTGTTTCTGGTGTCTCCAGGACCAATCGAACCTCTGCGAGCAGTCCTTCGCCTACGGCATGATCCCCCGGGCCAAGCGCGGCGACGGATCGATCAGCAGCACGTTCACCGGTCTCGGCACGTTCTCCGACGTGATGACCGTCAACCAGGCGTCGGTGGTGAAGGTCGAGAGCGACCTCCCCGACGAGCAGCTCGCGCTCATCGGCTGCGGCGTCACCACCGGCGTCGGTGCCGCGCTGAACACGGCGCGGATCACGCCCGGTTCGAGTGTGGCCGTCATCGGGTGCGGCGGCGTGGGTCAAGCCGTCATCCAAGGCGCCCGCATCGCCGGCGCCGGCCGCATCATCGCGGTCGACCCGGTCGAGTTGAAGCGCAAGACGGCCGAGCAGCAGGGCGCCACCGACCTGGTCGACCCCGGCCAGGGTGACTCGGTCAGCCAGGTGCAGGCCCTGACCGGCGGCCGCGGCGTCGATTACGCCTTCGAGGTCATCGGCCTGCCCGAGACCGTCGTCCAGGCCTACGGCATGGCCCGTCGCGGCGGCACCGCCGTCGTCGTCGGAATGCCGCGCATGGACTCCCAGGTCACGCTGCCCGGGTTCCAGCTTTTCTATGACGAGAAGAAGCTGCTCGGCTGTGTGTACGGGTCAGCGCAGGTCAAGCGCGACTTCCAGCGCCTCATCGGCCTCATCGAGACCGGCCGCCTCGACGTCGGCTCCATGGTGTCGGCCCGCATCGGTCTCGACGACGTCAACGACGCGTTCCGGGCCATGGAAGCGGGCGAGGTCATCCGCTCCGTCATCGTCTGACGCTTCTTCGGAGCTACGCGGGGGCGGTACCGAGATAAGCCGCTTGGACCTTGGTGTCCTGCTGGATCTGACGGGGCGTGCCGCTGGCGATGATCTCGCCGAAGTCGAGCACGAAGATGCGTTTGCAGACGCGCATGACGAGCTCCACGTCGTGCTCGACGATCAGAACTCCCAGACCCTCGCCGGCCAACTCGAGGAGGAGGTCGGCGAACGCTTGCGTTTCCGTCTCGTCGAGCCCTGACCCGGGCTCGTCGAGCAGCAGCACGCGCGGCCGGGCCGCCAGCGCACGGGCCAGCTCCACCAGACGGGCCAGCCCGGTCGGCATGGCGTCGACGCGATCGTGGGCGACCTGGGTGATGCCGACGCGTTCCAACAACTGATCGGCGATCGACCCTGGGTCGGTCTTGTCCTTGCTCCACCCGGCGCGGATCTCGGCGGCGACGAGCACGTTCTCCCTCGCCGTCAACGAGCCGAACACTTCGAGGCGCTGAAACGTGCGGGCCAGGCCCATGCGGGCCCTGCGGTGCGGGCCGAGCGTCGACACGTCCTGCCCGTCGAGGACGATGCGCCCGCCGACCGTTTCCTGCAGCCCGGTGATGACGTTGAAACACGTGGTCTTGCCGGCGCCGTTGGGGCCGATGAGGCCGGTGATCGACCCGCCGGCCACGTCGAGCGTGACCTCCTTGAGCGCGTTGATGCCCCCGAACCGAACAGTGGCCTTGTGAACCTCGAGGAGAGGTGCAAGCGAGCCGTTGTCGCTCAACCGACGCCACCCAGATACGCCTCCGACAAGTCGTCCTCCAGGTCGGCCGGTTGACCGACGGCAACGATGCGCCCGTGCAGCATGATCGCCGCGTAGTCGGCCACGCCCAGCACGGTCCGGGCGAACTGCTCCACCACCAGAATCGACACGCCCTCTGCTGCGATCTGACCGACGACCTCGTAAAGCTGGTCGACGAT
>JACDEA010000024.1 GCA_013816725.1 Actinomycetota bacterium | reverse complement strand
GCGATCACCAGCGCCGGCGACTCACGGGCGTCGCCGGTGTTCTTCTTGTACGCCAACCCGAGCAGCAGCACGCGGCTGCCGTTCACTGACTGCTTCCGGGTGTTGAGCGCTGCGGTGATGCGACGCACGACGAAGTCGGGCATGTGGTCATTGACGTCGTTGGCCAACTCGACGAATCGGAAGCTGTGGCCCAGGCGGTCGCGGACGCGCCATGAGAGGTAACTCGGGTCGATCGGCAGGCAGTGGCCCCCGACGCCCGGGCCCGGGGTGAAGCGCATGAACCCGAAGGGCTTCGTCGTCGCCGCGTCGATCGCCTCCCACACGTCGATGCCGAGGTCGGCGGCGAACATCGCGATTTCGTTGACGAGCGCGATGTTGACGTGACGGAACGTGTTCTCGAGAAGCTTCGCCAGTTCGGCTTCTTTGGGTGTGGACACCAGCACCGTTCGCTCGACGATCGTCCGGTAGAACCCGTCGACCGCGGCGAGCGAAACGTCGTCGATACCGGACACGACCTTTGGCGTGTTCACGAGGGTCCATACGGCGCTTCCGGGATCGATCCGCTCGGGGCTGTAGCCGAGTTGGAACTGTGTTCCTGCGACCAGGCCGGAACGATCCTCCAGGATCGGCAGGACCAACTCCTGAGTCGTACCGGGGTAGGTCGTCGACTCGAGGATGACGGTGGCGCCGGGGCGCACCAGTGGCCCGATGCTCTGCGCCGCATCCTCGATGAAGCTGAGATCAGGGTTGCCCTCGCGCAACGGCGTGGGCACCGTTATCACTGCAATGTCGAACCCGGCGCAATCGGCGATGTCGGCAGTGGGACGGTATCGGCCCGACGCCAGCGCGGCGGCCAGCGCGTCGGAGCTCACGTCCTCGACGTAGGACTCCCCCGCTTGCAGCCGCTTCACGCGCCCGTTGTCGAGATCGAGCCCCACAACGTCGTAGCCCACCTCGTTGGCCCGAATGGCCAGGGGTAGGCCGACGTAGCCCTGGCCTACGACGACGAGCTTCTGCATCAATGCAGAGCCTACGGCCGAGCTTCCGCCAACCTCGTGTTCTCGACGAGGCTCGCCATCTCGCCCATCATGCGACTCAGCTCGTAATCCTTCGGTGTGTAGACCGCACTCACGCCCAGCTCCATCAGTTTGCGCTGGTCGTCGTCGGGGATGATTCCACCGACGACGACAGGAATGTCGATCCCTTCGGCCCGCAGCAGCCGCAGCACCTCGGGAACCAGCTCGAGGTGGCTACCGGAGAGGATGGAGATCCCGATCAGGTCGACGTCCTCGTCGCGCGCCGCGGCAGCGATCTCCTCGGGCGTGAGGCGGATGCCCTGGTACACGACCTCGAACCCGGCGTCGCGCGCCGCCACCGCGACCTGCTCGGCGCCGTTGGAATGACCGTCGAGGCCGGGCTTGGCGACCAGCAGGCGCGGCGGCCCGCCGGGCATCGCCTTCACCCGGGCGACGAGTTCGGCCATCTCCGAGCCGCGATGACCGACGGCGCCGGCGACGCCTGTCGGGGCGCGGTACTCGCCGAACACCTCACGCAGCGCGCCGGCCCACTCGCCGGTGGTGCCGCCGGCGTGGCCCAACGCGATCGTCGCCGGCATGACGTTGTCGCTCGACTCGGCGGCCCGGCGCAGGTCGTCGAGCGCGCGCTGTACCGCGGCGCCGTCACGGGCCTTGCGCCACTCGGCCAGGTCGGCTTTCAACTCGGCGTCTACTTCGGGCTCGACCTTGAGGAAGTGGCCGGCGTCTCCGACGACGACCAACGGCGAGGGCTCGTGTTCGGTGAAGCTGTTCACGCCGACGACGATCTGCTCGCCGGTTTCGATGCGGCGCGTGCGCTCGGCTTGGCTGCGGACGAGCCGCGACTTGAGTTCGTCGATGGCCTCGAAAGCGCCGCCCATGCCGATCACGTCGTCGAGTTCGGCCGTGGCCGCATCCACCAACTCCGTGGTCTTGGCCTCGATGACGCGCGACCCCGCGAAGATGTCGTCGTACTCGAGCAGGTCGGTCTCGAACGCCAACACCTGCTGCATCCGCAACGCCCACTGCTGATCCCACGGACGGGGAAGCCCGAGCGCTTCGTTCCAGGCCGGCAGCTGCAGCGAACGCGTGCGCGCGTCCTTGGCCAGCGTCACCCCGAGCATCTCGAGGACGATCCGCTGCACGTTGTTCTCGGGCTGCGCTTCGGTGAGGCCGAGGCTGTTCACCTGCACCGCGTACCGGAACCGGCGCAGCTTCGGATCCTGCACGCCGTAGCGCTCCTTGCAGATGCGGTCCCACAGCGTGTTGAACGCCCGCATCTTGCAGGTCTCTTCGACGAAGCGGATGCCGGCGTTACAGAAGAACGAGATGCGGCCGACCACCGTCGGGAGATCGTCAACGCTCACCTGGCCCGACTCACGCACCGCGTCGAGCACGCCGACCGCGGTGGCCATCGTGTACGCCAGTTCCTGGACCGGCGTCGAGCCGGCCTCCTGTAGGTGGTAGCTGCAGATGTTGACCGGGTTCCAACGGGGCACGTGCTTGACGGTGTAGGCGATCGTGTCGACGGTGAGCCGACGGCTGGGCTCGGGTGGGAAGATGTACGTGCCCCGCGACAGGTACTCCTTGATGATGTCGTTCTGCGTGGTGCCGGTGAGGGCGGCGGGGGCCACGCCGTGGTCCTGGCCGTTGGCGATGTAGAGCCCGAGAACCCACGCCGCCGGCGCGTTGATCGTCATCGACGTCGAGATGGCGCCCACGTCGATCCCGTCGAGCAGCTGCTCCATGTGGCCGAGGTGGGCGACGGGAACCCCGACCTTGCCCACCTCGCCTGCCGCCTCCGGCGCGTCGGGGTCGTAGCCCGTCTGCGTCGGCAGGTCGAAGGCGATCGACAGGCCCGTCTGGCCCCTCGTCAGGTTGGTCCGGTACAGCGCGTTCGAAGCCCGGGCCGAGCTGTGCCCGGAGTACGTGCGCATCACCCACGGCCGCGAGGGGCTGTCAGCCATCAGGTGTCCAGCGTATTACCGGCTGTAATCGTAAAAGCCCTGGCCAGACTTGCGGCCCAACTGGCCGGCGCTGACCATACGTCGCAGTAGCGGCACCGCGGCGTAGTTCGGGTCGCGGAACTCCTCGTAAAGCGCGTCGATGATTGCGAGGCTGGTGTCGAGTCCGACCAGGTCGAGCAAGGCAAGGGGCCCCATCGGGAAGTTGCACCCGCCCTTCATGGCACTGTCGATGTCGTCCTTCGACGCGGTCGCGTTCTCCAGCAGCCGCACCGCGTTGTTGAGATACGGGAACAGCAGCGCGTTCACGATGAAGCCGGCCTGATCCTTCACCTGCACCGGCGTCTTTCCGCACGCTTCGGCGAACGCGGTGGCGGCGGCGATGGTGTCGTCGCTGGCGGTGAGCGGGCGCACGATCTCGACCAACGCCATCATCGGCGCCGGGTTGAAGAAGTGGACGCCGCACACCTTGTCGGCCCGCCCGGTCTCCATTGCCATCTCGACCACCGGAAGGGTCGAGGTGTTGGTGGCGAGGATCGTGGCGTCCTGGCAGATCCGATCCAGCTCGTTGAACAGTTCCTTCTTGGTGGCCAGATCCTCGACGACCGACTCGAGCACCAAATCGCAGTCCTTGAGCGCGTGGAGGTCGCTGGTCGCCGTCACCCGGCTGAGCGTGCCGTCGCGGTCCTCTTCCGACAGCCGCCCCTTCTCGATCTGCTTGTTGAGCGACTTCTCCAGCGCGGCGACAGTGGCGTCGGCGGTCTCCTGCTGGCGGGAGCGCAGTACGACCTCGATCCCGGCCTTGGCCGCGGTCTCGGCCACGCCCGAACCCATGATCCCGGAGCCGACGATTCCCAAGCGCTTGACGGTCATGGGCGGCACGTTACCGGTCGGTAAGGTGACGCCGCATATGCGAGCCCACCCGGTCCAGGCCGGTCTGGGCGACCGCCGCCGCCGGCTTCTCGCCGCCGCGCGCGGTCGAGTCCTGGACGTCGGCGGCTACGTGCACAACGGGCCGCACTATCCGCCAGGCGTCGACGTGCACGACATCGCGGTGGAGGAGGTCGACGGGCTCGATACCGCGCCGTTCGACACGGTGGTGTGCACGCTCGTGCTCTGCACGGTCGACGACCTGCGGACGACGCTGGCCGGTCTGCGCGCGCGGCTGGCCGCCGACGGGCGGTTGCTCTTCATCGAACACGTGCGAGGCGGCGCCCTCCGGTCGGTCGGACAGCGGGTGGCCCGCCCCCTCTGGCAGCAGGCGTTCTCGGGATGCCGCCCCGACCGGGATACGGTCGCAGCCGTGCGCGCCGCCGGCTTCCTCATCACCGACCTCGACCGGTTCACCGTCCGCCTCGCCGCGCCGGTGGTCAGCCCCGCCGTGCAAGGCGTGGCCAAGAAGGCGGCGTCGACATGACAGGCGTGCTGGCCCTGGTCGGGGGCAGCGAGTGGACCGAAGGGTGCACGTTCGACCGCGATCTGCTGGCTGCGTCCGGAAATGCCGAGGTGCTGGTGTTGCCGACGGCAGCCGCCTACGAACACCCCGAGCGCGCGGTCGCGAACGCGTCGGCCTGGTTCGCGTCGCTCGGCGGATCGGCCCGCGGCCTCATGGTTCTGGCCCGACCCGACGCCGAGAACGAGGCCAACGCCGAACAGGTGCGGGCGGCCCGCTTCGTCTACCTGTGCGGCGGCTCCCCGCTCCATCTGCGTTCGGTTCTGAAGGACTCCGCGGTGTGGGATGCGATCGTTGGCGCCTTCACCGCTGGCGCGGTGGTCGCCGGTTCTTCAGCCGGCGCCATGGCGCTGTGCGACCCCATGGTTGACCCTCGAGGCGGGGCCTTTACGCTGGGCCTCGGGCTATTCGAGCAACTCGCGATCATCCCGCACCACAACACGTGGTCGGTCGACAAGGAGCACCGCACGCTGTCGTTGGCTCCGAAAGGCCTGCCCATCGTGGGAATCGATGAAGCCACCGCGCTGATCCGCGCCGTCGACGGTTCGTGGAGCGCTACGGGCGCCGGCGACGTGCAGGTGTTCGTGGACGGCAAGGACGCCGGACTCACCGCGCTCCCGAGGTGACCGCGGTAACGGCCGCGCTGGACGCCATCGGCGCGTCATACGACGTGATCGCATGTGACCCGGCGTTCGCCGACACGGCGGCGTTCTGCGAGAAATACGGCTACACCGCCGAGGAGTCGGCCAACACGATCCTCGTCGCGTCGAAGTCGGAGCCGAAGCAGTTCGCCGCCTGCATCGTCAGCGCCGACAGGCGGCTCGACGTCAATGGCGCCGTCCGGCGACTGCTCGGCGTCCGCAAGCTGTCGTTCGCGTCGACCGAGGACACCATCGCGCGCACGGGCATGATGATCGGCGGGGTAACGCCGTTCGGGTTGCCCGCGGAGGTTCCGATCTACATCGACGCCGCGGTCATGACGCAACGGTCGGTGATCGTCGGCGGCGGCGACCGGTCATCCAAGGTGCGCCTCGACCCGGCGGTGCTAGCGGCGCTGCCCGGTGCCGAGGTCGTCGAAGGCCTCAGTCAGCCTCGGTGATCGTCACCGAGTTGATCGTGACCTTTTCCTTCGGCGTGCCCGACTGCGTGCCGATCGACTCGATGTCGGCCACGACGTCGAGCCCCTTTATGACCTTGCCGAACAGCGAGTACTGCGGCGGTAAGCGCACGCCGGACTCACCACAGATCACGAAGAACTGGCTGCCGTTCGTATCCGGCCCGGCGTTGGCCATGGCCAGCGAACCGATCTCGTAGCGGCCGGGCGGGGGCAGTTCGTCCTCGAAGCGATAGCCCGGCCCGCCGCGGCCGTCGCCCTGCGGATCGCCACCTTGGAGGACGAAGCCGGGAATGACCCGGTGGAACACGATGCCGTCGAAGTAGTGGTAGCGGGCCAGGACGACGAAGTTGTTGACGGTTTTGGGCGCGGCGATCGGGTCCAGCGCGATCGTCATGTCGCCCTTCGACGTGGTCATCAGCGCGGTGTAGCGCTTGTTCGGGTCGATGCACATCGGCGGCGGCCCGTCGAAGCGCTGCTTCTTGGTTGCCGAGCCGTCGGCGGGCGGGCATTCGGTGGGCATGGCTAACGCTCCTCGATGGTGATGGAGAGAATCTTGTGGACGGTGGGCGGCGGCTGCTGCGTGCCGACCACGCCGGGATCGGCCTCGATCTTCTTCACCACATCCATTCCCTCGGTGACGGTGCCGAAGCGGATGTAGTTCGGCTGCAGGCCCTTGCCGCCGGCGTCGCTGGTGACCACGAAGAACTGGCTGCCGTTGGTGTTGGGTCCGCTGTTGGCCATGGCCACCGATGCCGCCGGGTACGTCGTGCCGGCCAGGTTCTCGTCGGAGAACTTGTAGCCCGGGCCGCCGCTGCCGGTGCCCTCGGGGTCGCCGCCCTGGATCACGAAGTCCTTGACCACGCGATGGAAGGTGAGGCCGTCGTAGAAGTGGTAGCGGGAGAGCACGACGAAGTTGTTCACCGCGGTGGGCGCCCGCTTGCTGTCGAGGGTGATGGAGAAGTCGCCGGCGTCGGTCTTTACCCCGGCGACGTAGGTCTTGTCCTTGTCGATGCACTTGCGCTGCGGCGCCGGGAACGTGGCCCGGCGGGTCTGGTTCTTCAGCTTCGGGCAGGGCGCGGCCGCTTTCGACGTGGCCGCCACCGTGGTCTTGGTGCTGCCTTTGTCGCCGCCGCCGCTGAGAACCGAGCGGGCGATCAGGAAGGCGATCGGTGCGGCGGCGATAGCGAGCAGGATGAACCGGCGCTGACGTGCCCGGCGGCGCTGCGCGGCCCGGATCGCCTCTTGCCGAGCCGCCCGCCCTGCTTTTTGTCGCTCCCGCTTGGAAGTGGGCACGGCCGCAGAACCTAGCTGGCGCGCTGGGCCGTCCTGCCTAGGGTGTCGGTGCCTGATGTGCCGAAAGGGCTATCGCGCACCGACACGTCCGCTCAGGGCGCGGCGACGGGCGCTCAGCAGGTCGGCGCAGACGTCGTCGGGCGACGTGGACAGCCTCGCCCAGGTGACCGGCGCCGTCGCGTAGCCGAGGCCGAGCCAGTGCGTCCGCCGCTCGCTGTCGCGCTCGAAGTCGCGGACCCGGGTGTGCCACCGCCGGCCGTCGAGCTCGACGATGATCCTGACGTCAGGCCACAGGAAGTCGACCCGGCCAGGCGGTGCCTGCTCGCGCCCGGGCAGGTTGATCTGCCGTTCGAAGCGCGGCAGACCGCGGGCCGTCACGACCTTCAGGAACAGCTTCTCGAGCTCGGTGTTCGGGATCGGGTCGCCAGGAGAGCGGTCTTCGAGCAGGGCCCGTAGGCCGCGCAGCCCGCGGCACCCGGGGCTGAGGGTGTTGAACGCGGCGTGCAGCCGCTTCAGATCCACCGACTTCGCGCCGACGAGTTCGTCGACCAGCCACTCGAGACGGCGGAAGCGCAGGGTCGGGGCGACGTGCACGAGCGTGTCGGACGGCGCCACCAGCGGTAGGAGCCCGACCGTGGTTGTGCGCACGAGATCGAACCGACGGGTCTCACGCACGTGGGCGATCGTGCAGACGTGGTCGAGCGACTTGGGAACGAGGATCTCAACGGGGCTGTCGGCGAAACCGGGCCAGCCGTGGAGCTGCGCCGCGGACGCGTGCGAAACGAGCGACCGTCGGCCGGCGTCCCAGTGCGCGGCGAGCAGAAGGCCACGCCACGTGCTCGGCGCCCCGGCCATGCGGTACGCGGCCGCGCCGACCGCTATCCACCGGCGGGCGAGCAGCCGCTGGCTCCGCAGGTATGGGTCAGCGCCCTGCGCCTCGGTCTGGTCGAAGCTGAACACCCCGTACTGCCGCTCCGCCAGCCGCCGGAGCCGCTCGTCGATCTCGTCTCGCATACGCTGAAACTGCATCAAACATCATAACAAGTCAACAGTCCATCGAGGGGTGTCGGTGGCTGATGTGCTGAAAGGGCTATCGAGCACCGACACCCCGGCGCGGTTGGCGGCGGGATCAGCGGTTGACGGGCGCCGGTAGCCTTCGGGGGTGGCGCTGGTCGTGCAGAAATACGGCGGGACGTCGGTTGCCGACCCGGAGCGCATCCGCCTGGTGGCCGAGAACGTCGCCCGCGCCCACAAACGGGGCGACCAGGTTGTTGTCGTCGTCAGCGCCATGGGCAAGGAGACCGACGACCTCCTCCGCCTGGCCCACGAGGTCGCGGCCAATCCGCCCGGCCGCGAGCTCGACATGCTGATCACGGCCGGCGACCGCAAGGCGACGGCCCTCGTCGTCATGGCGCTGCACGATCTCGGGTGCCCCGCAGTGTCGTTCACCGGGAGCCAGGTGGGGCTGACCACCGACACCGCCCACGGCAACGCCAAGATCATCGAGGTGCGGGCCGACCGCTTGCGCGATGCGCTGGCCAAGGGCCAGGTCGCCGTGGTCGCCGGCGCCCAAGGCGTGTCGACCCAACGCGAGATCACATTCCTCGGGAGGGGCGGCTCGGATACCACCGCCGT
Organism: Actinomycetota bacterium; assembly: GCA_013816725.1. Classification (GTDB taxonomy): domain Bacteria; phylum Actinomycetota; class Acidimicrobiia; order Acidimicrobiales; family JACDEA01; genus JACDEA01. The sequence goes on along the minus strand of JACDEA010000024.1, from coordinate 4,660 downwards.
CGCGCTAGCTGCCACCCTGCATGCCGATGCCTGCGAGCTGTACACCGACGTGAGCGGCGTGTTCACCGCCGACCCGCGGGTCGTCCCCAGCGCCCGGCGCCTCGACCGGCTGTCATTCGAGGAGATGCTCGAGATGTCGGCCAACGGTTGTCCCAAGCCGGCGGCCCGCGCCGTCGAGTTCGCCCGCAACCACCACGTCACGCTGCACGTGCGTTCGGCCTTCACCTGGGAGCCGGGCACGTGGATCACCCAGGAGGATCCTTCCTTGGAACAGGCCATCATCACCGCGGTCACCCACGACGTGTCCGAGGCCAAGGTCACCGTCACCGGCGTCGAGGACCGGCCCGGCATCGCGGCGCGCCTGTTCCGGGCCCTGGCCGAGAACGCGGTGAACGTCGACATGATCGTGCAGAACGAGTCCCACGACGGCAGTACCGACATCAGCTTTACCGTGCCGAAGGCTGACCTCACCGTCGCCGTCGAGGTGTCGCAGAACGTCGCCCTCGAACTGGGTGCCCGCGAGGTGCACGCCGATGACGACGTCGCGCGCGTGTCGCTCATCGGCGCCGGGATGAAGACCAACCCGGGCGTGGCCGCGACCATGTTCGAGACGCTCTCGGCCGCCGGCGTGAACATCGAGATGATCTCCACGTCGTCGATCCGGATCAGCTGCGTCGTGCGGGCGGGGGAGATCGAAAAGGCCGTGCAGGCGCTGCACGAAGCGTTCAAGCTGGCGGCGTGAGGCAGCGATGAGGGTCGGGGTCTTCGGCGCCACGGGGCAGGTCGGCGGCGTTGTCCGTACCGTGCTGCGCGAGCGCGCCTTCCCGCTCGACGAGTTGCGGTATTTCGCGTCGAGTCGTTCCGCCGGGCGTCGTTTGCCCTCGCCCGACGGCGCCACCGAGATCGAGGTGGAAGACGTCGCTAGTGCCGACGTCACCGGCCTCGACGTCGCGCTGCTCTCGATGGGGGCCATCGCGTCCAAGGATCACGCCGAGCGGATCACCGCCGCCGGGCTCGTCGTCATCGACAACTCGAGCGCGTGGCGAATGGACCCTGACGTGCCGCTGGTGGTCGCCGGCGTCAACGACCACGCCGTCGCCGATCGCCCGAAGGGCATCATCGCCAACCCCAACTGCACCACGATGGTCGCCATGTCGGCACTCAAGGCGCTCGACCGCGAAGCGGGCCTCAGGCGCATCGTCGTGTCGACGTATCAGGCGGTCTCCGGCGCCGGCGGGAAGGGCATCGAAGAGCTGGCCGAACAAGTGGCCAAGCTCGGCGACCAAGCCGTCGCGCTGGCGTTCGACGGAAGGACGGCCGCCGACCTCCCCGCCACGGTCTTCCCGGTGCCGATGGCGTTCAACGTCGCGCCACTGGCCGGGCATCTCGTCGACGACGAGACCAACGAAGAGCACAAGCTGCGCGAGGAGAGTCGCAAGATCCTCGAGTTGCCCGATCTGCGCGTCGCGGTGACCTGTGTGCGCGTCGGCGTGTTCACCGGGCACTCGCTGAGCGTGAACGCGGAGTTCGATCGGGCGATCACCGCCGAGCGGGCTCGGGAACTCCTCGCCGCCGCGCCCGGCGTCGAGATGTGCGACCTCCCCAACCCCCACCAGGCGGCCGGTGCCGACCCCTGCTACGTGGGACGGGTGCGGGCCGACGACACCGTCGAGCACGGCCTGGCGTTCTTCGTCAGCGGCGACAACCTGCGCAAGGGCGCGGCGCTCAACGCGGTCGAGATCGCCGAGTTGTTGATCAGCGACAGCGGCACGGCGTAGCGCCGCACAACGGGCACCCCTCGCCGTAACGGGCGGCGGCGGCGTCGAGCGACAGTCCGAGCTGCTCGGCCAGCGACGCCAGCCAGGCCAGAACGTCGCCCAGCTCATGGCGTTGCTCGTCGGGCGTGCCCTTGCGGACGGCGCGGGCCAGTTCGCCGACCTCCTCGGCCAGCCAGGCAACGGTTGCCGCGATCCCCCTGGTGGCGTCCCGCTCGCCGTAGATCCGCGCCATCTGCGCCTGGAACGCATCGAGGTCCATGGAGGGGATCGTATGGTCGGAGACTGGCTTTACCGCGAGCCCGTCGTTAGTGTGACCGCCGGTAGGGGCATGATCGATGCCGTTGGGGCAGCCATACCTGAAAGCGGAGGATTTTACGTGCGCAGACTGATCACGGCTACGGGCGCCGGCCTCGCGGCCTTGGCCCTGGCCATTCTGTTCGGCTTCGCCGGTATAGCTGGTGCCCAGGGTTCCGGCTCGGGTGCGACCACGTCGACGGTAGTGGCCGATACGACCACCACCGCCTTCACGGGCGCGACGACGCCGAGCGGAGGGCTGGCGAATACCGGGGCCGAGACGTGGCTCCTGGTCGCCGGTGCCGGCGCAGCCACGGCGGGCGCCATCGGCGCTCGCCGGGTCCTTCGCAACCGGGCCTGAACCTCGGCGCTTCCGGCACGGGTGCTGCGGCGCCTGTCCAAACGAACTGTTCGCGCGCTCCTCGCTGCTGCGGCCGTGGTCCTGGCCGTCGCGGCGTGGGGCGTCGTCGATTTACTGCGCATACAGGGTGACGTCGGCCAGGGCCAGCACATCCTCCAAAACGCGCGGGCGGCCGATCTGGCCAGGCCTGGCGGCATCGGGCGCGTCGCCGCCCGTTCGCAGTTCCGGTTCCGCCGCGCCGAGCATCGCAGTCGATCCAGCGTTCCCCTCATGCTGGTTCGCCCGATACCTCTCGTCGGCCATCAGGTGGGCGCCCTCCGCGACATGACGCGCGTCGCCGCCGACGTCGGCGACATCGGCGCGGCCGCGGCCCGTTCGATTCAGACGAAGCTCGACGCGGCCGCGGGTGGGCCGGCGGGCCGTGTCGCGTTGCTCGACACCGCGCTCACGGAGGTGGGCCGGGCCCGGGTTCGCTTGGACACGATCAAGGTCGGGCGTGACCGCTGGACGCTCCCACCGCTGCGGGGAGCCCGCGCCAACCTTGCGGTTGGGCTCGACCGGGCCCGCACCCGGCTACGCGACGCCTCTGTGTTGGCCGGCGCGCTGCGCCGGATGTTCGTCGGCCCCTCGCGCGTGCTGATCCTGGCGGGCAACAACGCCGAGATGCGCTCCGGCGGCATGCCGCTGAGCGCCGGGGTGGCCGAGCTTCAGGACGGCAAGATCGCCGTCGGTGGGTTTCGGGAAACCGGGGAGCTGTTCGTGGGCGAAGGCAAAATCCCGGTGCCGCGCAACTTGTACAACCTCTACGGCTGGATGGTCTTCGGCGGCGAGTGGCGGGCCACCACGGCCACGCCGAACTTCTTGGAGTCGGGGCCGCTCTACAAGGAGATGGCGGCCCGGGCGGGGCTCGGCGCCGTCGACAGCGTGATCTTCGTCGACGTTCGCGCGCTGCGCGCCGTGATGAGCGCGACCGGACCCGTCGAGCTGGACGGCGACCGCTACACGGTTCGCAACATCGAACGCCAGCTGATGAACGAGAATTACATCAAGTTCGGCGATCCCGACCCCGCCGTACGGGCGAGCCGCCAGGAGTTGCAGGGTCGGCTCGGCGTCGCCGTCTTCGAAGCGCTCAACTCGCGGCCACTCAAGCTCGGACCGTTGGTGTCGAACCTGTCCGAGGCCGGTAAGGGCCGGCACCTCCTGGCCTGGTCCGCCGAACCCGACCTACAGATGGTGTGGCAACGCGCCGGTATCCAGGGCGCGCTCAACCCGACCGGCCTGATGGTGATGCTGCAGAACATCACCGCCAACAAACTCGACTGGTACATCCGTCCGCGCGTGGGGCTGCGCACCTTGTGGGTGCGCCGCGGCGTGCGTCGGGTGGAGCTGAGTGTGACATTCACCAACAAGAAGCGGACGCGAACGTCGGCCGTGGTGGAGGGCACGGGCTACACGCGAAGCAACGGGCTCCACGACGGCGAGCACCGCGTGTACCTCGTCGAGTACCTGCCGCACGCGGCGGCCGACATCGCGGCCGGCGAACTGCCGTTCTACGCCGGGGGAACCGATGGCCCCAACAAGGTGGTCGGGATGCGCTACGGCGTCGACTTGGGCGCCACCCGCACGGTCACGATCAGCTTCTCGGTTCCGAAGAAGCAGGTGTTCACGCTGATCCCGTCGGCCCGGGCCCATCCCCTCGACGTGTACACGCCGAACGGTCACTACACCGACACCAAGCCGGTCAGCTTCGCGCTCTAGCGCCGATCACCGATGAGCGAACGCTCGCCGTGTTGTATTAATAACTAGGGAACGTCGCGGGGGACGGGCCGGTCCGGATCGACACACAGGACGGTCAGTTGAGCGACGCAGAATCGATAACGCTGTCGGGCACCCGCGCCGACGTCCGCTCAGGCCGTCGTTTCGTCCAGCAGACCGTTGCCGGGTGGGGTTATCCCGAACTGGCCGACGACGCCGCGCTGGTCGTGTCCGAGCTGATCACCAACGTGGTCCTGCACGCCCGCACCGCGATGGCGGTCACCGTGCGCAACTCCGGGGCCGGCGTTCGCCTCGAGGTGGCCGACGAGAGCGGCGAGATGCCGCGCCTGCGTGTCCACACCGCTGAGTCCGGGACGGGGCGCGGCCTGTACGTCGTGGCCGCGGTTGCCGCGGCGTGGGGCGCCGATCCGGTGGCCAAGGGCAAGGTGGTGTGGGTCGAGCTGCGCGGCGG
>JACDEA010000023.1 GCA_013816725.1 Actinomycetota bacterium | reverse complement strand
GTTCGCGTGGGTCGTCGGCGGCGCGCTCTCGGGTGTCGCTGCCGCACTTTTGGCGCCGGCGTTCGGGGGGCTCACGCCGTTCGGACAGACGACCTACGCGCTGCGGGCGCTGTCGGGCGCGGTCATCGGCGGGCTCGACTCCGTGTGGGGCGCGATCGTCGGCAGCCTGATCGTCGGCGTCCTCGAGTCCATAGTCGGCGCGTACGTCGCGACCGAGGCGCGTTCGGTCGCCGTATTCGCAGCGGTGCTCCTCGTCCTCCTGGTTCGGCCCCGGGGTCTGCTCGGTGAAAGTGCCGCGGTTTGACGTGACGCCCTCAAGGGCGGCCGGGCTCGTCGGCGTTGCGGTAATCCTCCTCGCGCCCGCGCTGCCCGGGGTGCACGGCGTGCAACTCTCGATCTTCGTGGGGGTGATCGCGACGGCAATCGCCGCGCTCTCCCTCGACGTTCTGGTTGGCCGCACCGGCCAGCTGTCACTGGCTCACGCCGCGTTCCTCGGCCTCGGCGCGTTCACAACCGTCAACGTGGGCGGACGCGGCGCGCCGTGGCCGATCGCCTTGCTCGCCGGCGTAATCGCGGCCGCCGCCGTCGCCACGGTCGCCGGGCTGCCGTCGCTGCGCATCCGCGGGCTCCAGATAGCGATCGTCACGCTGGCCCTGCAGTACGCCACCGAGCAGTACGCCTTCAAGAACCAGACCATCACCGCCGCCGCCCAGTCGCTCGACCGCCCCAATCTGATCCGCACCGATCCGGCTCTCTACTTCTTCGCCGTCGCCCTCCTCGCGATCGCGTTGCTCGTGCGGCGGCGGCTGAGCGTGACCCGCGCCGGACGCGCCCTGCTCGCCGTACGCGACATCGAAGGCCGGGCCAACGCATTCGGCATCGAGCCGGGTCCGACCAAGCTGCTCGCCTACTCGATCTCCGGGGGGTTGGTCGGCCTCGGCGGTGCGCTTCTGGCCTTCAAGAACGCGCCGGGAACGCTGACGAGCCTCGACCCGTTCGCACTGATGCGCTCGTTGCTGCTCGTCGCCGTCGTCATCGTCGGCGGCGCCGGCTCCGGCGCCGGGATCATCGCTGCGGCGTTCTTCATCGACGGTGTGCCGCAACTGTTCGAATCGGTCGGTGTGCCCTTCACCCACGTGCACCTCGATCTGGGCACCTACGCCCCGCTGCTGTCGGCCGGCCTTCTCGTCGCCGCCATCGTCCTCCAGCCAACGGGTATCGGCGGCGTGCTCAACGACCAACTGCGGCGCCTGGGCCGCCGACGGGAGGACCCGCCGTCACCCCGGCCGCGATTGGTCGATCTGGGCGAGGCGCCCGAGGCCGCCGCGCAGTTGCGCGACGTCGGCCGCGGTCTGTCGTTGTCGATGCCGGTGCGAGCCCTGCTGGAAGCCGAGCACGTCACCGTCCGCTACGGCGGCGTCAACGCGCTGTCGGACCTCAATCTCGAAGTCCGGCGAGGTGAGATCGTGGGCCTCATCGGCGCCAACGGCGCCGGCAAGTCGACCTTCTTCAACGCCGCGTCGGGGTTCGCGCCGACAACGGGCAGCATCCGCTACCGCGGCATCGACCTCCTCCACAACGCTCCGGCCCGACGCACGTCGTACGGCTTGGCCCGCACGTTCCAGGACATGGGCCTCGTGCGGGCCGAGACGGTGGCCGAGAACGTGCTGCTGGCGCAGACGTGGCTCACCAAGTACCCGGCGGCGGCCGGCATCCTCGGGCTGGGGTCGACGCTGCGTTCCGAAGCCGACGTACGCCGGCGCGCCGCGGTGGCGCTCGAGCTGTTCGGGCTCGACCATCTGGCCAAGGAGCGCCTGGGCGACCTTCCGTACGGGACGATGCGCATCGTCGAGATCGCCAGCGCGGTGGCGGCCGGACCCGACCTGCTGCTCCTCGACGAAGCCACCGCCGGACTCGGCCCCGAAGAAGCGCACGCGCTGGGCGACCGCTTCCTCGCGCTGCGGAACGAGCTGGGCCTCACCCTCGTCGTCATCGAGCACCACGTGCCCCTCATTGCCCGCGTGTGCGACTACTGCTACTGCCTCGAGTCCGGCATGCTGATTTCGGAAGGAACTCCGGCCCAGGTCACGGCCGATCCCAAGGTCGTGGCGTCGTTCCTCGGGCGGGCGGCGGCGGGTTCGGGCCGCGGGCGGGCGCGGGCGGGCAAGTGACCAACGGCGAGCCGCTCCTCCGCGTCGACGGGCTCAGTTCGGGTTACGGCGCGCTGCGCGTGTTGTTCGACGTCACCTTCGACGTGCCCGCCGGCGAAGTCGTTGCGCTCATGGGGTCAAATGGTGCCGGCAAGACCACGACGCTGAAGACGATCACCGGACAACTGAAGGTCCTCAGTGGCGCCGTCCATCTCGACGGCGACGACGTCACCGGGCTAGCGCCCGAAGCGCTCGTCCGTAGGGGTGTCGTCCTCGTTCCCGAAGGTCGGGGGATGCTTCGCGACCTTTCCGTCGCCCAGAATCTCGAATTGGGCGCCTACACCGTTGCCGACCGCGCGCAGGTCGACGCCGCATTTGAACGGGCGTACACGGTGTTCCCGATCCTGGCCGAGCGGCGCGAGCAGAAGGCGGGCACGCTGTCGGGCGGCCAGCAGCAGATGCTCGCGATCGCCCGGGCGCTGATGTCGAACCCCCGCTTGCTGCTGGTCGACGAGGCCTCCTTGGGGCTATCGCCGGTGATGACCGAGACTGCGTTCGACCTGATCGGCCAAGCCAACCGTGACGCCGGCGTGACCGTGCTCATCGTCGAGCAGAACGTGTTGGCCCTCGACCTGGCCCATCGCGCCTACGTGCTCGAGCGCGGTCAGGTTGTCGACATGGCCGAGGGGCGCGCCGTCCGCCAGATGCAGGGCCGCCTCCGCGATGCCTACTTGGGCAAGGCCGGTCGCTGACGTGAGGCGACTCATCCTGGCGGGCGCGGCCACTCTGTTCGTGGCGACCGCGGTGTTCGTCGTCGCCACCGGCTCCGAGGCGCAGATCCCCCCGATCCCGATTCTGCCGACGACCACCGCCGCGCCGGAGGCCTTGCCGTCGACGCCGCCCACCCAGACGACCTCGCCACCGACGACATCGGCCGGCACGGACAGCATCGCGCCGGTCGATTCGGTAGTCGTCCCCGACATTTCGCTGCCGACCGACACGCTCCCTGCCGCGACCGAACCGCTGACGACGGCATCGAGCACTCCGACGCCGACGTCGGTGCCCGGCGGCCGGCCCCGCACCGTTGCACTACCCGCCGGGCTCCGGGCCGCGTCGGTCAGCGGCGCCTACGGCATCGGTTTCGCAACGGTCTTGGCCATCGCCCTCGCTCTCGCCACGCTGACAACCGTGGCCCGGTCACAACTTCAACTTGGAGGTTCCGTCATGACGTCACAACGCCGCGCTCGTCTGCTGATCGGCGTCGGGTGTCTCGCCCTCGCCGCCATCGTCGGCCTGATCGGCTACCTGAAGCTCAGCCTCGAACCCGACGTGAACCGCCAGATCCCGTACCTGGCGTCAGCCGGCATGGCGCTGGTTCTGCTGTCGGCCGTGGGCGGCGCCTTCATCGTCGGCGAGCAGATGCGGACCGACGCCGCCCGCATCGACGAACTGGAAACCGCCGTCCAACATCTCGCCGCCATCGTTGCTCCCACGGTCGAAGACCCGCCCCGCACCCGTTCCCGCTGACCCGCGGGCACCCTCCGGCGGACCAACCCGTTCACCACCGCGGTGACCACGACGCGGTGCGCAGCAGCTTGCTCTCCCACTCGTCGCGGTACGCCAACGCGTCGTGCATGAATGTACCGGGCGCCTTGTGCTCCGGCGCGGTGTCGTGGGTGAGCAGGTACCCGAGCCGTGACGGATCGATGACCTTCTGAAGCAGGATCGCCTCCTTGCGCCGGCCGCTCCCGTACAGCGGTTCGAACACGGCTTCGATATCGAGCAGCCGCTCGCCGGGCGGTCGCGCGTTCAACAGCGGATAGTACGTCTCGCCCCAGAAGGCGACGTAGTCGTCGAGCGGCGCCGACGGCCACCCGGTGTCCTCCATGTAGATCGAAAGCGGGTGATCCTGCACCGTCGTCGGAACAGTCGCCAGGTCGGCCCTTTGCAGCGGCGACCACTCGACCGGGCGCAGCACCTTGGACGTGACGCCGTGGCGCGTGTCGTCCACCGAGCGCAGCCAGTCGCGCAGGTCGCCCCGTTGGAGGCGATCGGCCACGCGTCCCCACGCGGCCGGGTCATGGGCAGCGGTGACGGTGACCGCGTTGTACGCCGGTCCGCTGCCGTGCGCATGCTTGAAGTACCAGAGCAGCCGTGCATCCTGATCCTGGGCCAGCGCTGGCATCCACCCGTCGCGATATGCGGCCTCGAAGTCGTCGTCGCGCGCGCCCCGGATGCGGTGCACTTCATGAATGAACAGCATCGCCCGGGCACCCTAGGGGCCTAGAGAGAACGCAGCCCGGCGAGCGTCGCTTCGGCCTCCACCATCACCGCGTCGATGACTTCGGCCACCGACGGCAACGAGTCGATCACACCCACGACCTGGCCGGTCGGGAGGATGCCGGCGTCGAGGCGACCGTTGACCATCGCCTGGCGCGTGAGCATCGGTGCGTTGGCCGCCATCACCACCTGCGCCCAGGTGCGCTCGCCACTGCGGCGCATGGCGCGCCCTTCACGAAGCAGCGAGGACAGCGACGCGCCAGTGAGGCGCCGGAAGCGTGCGGCGTTGACCACGGCCCGGGGTAGGTTGCCGAGCCGTCCGATGGCCGGCGTCTGGATGACCCGCTGCGGCACACCGTCGATCGCGGTCGTGACCACGGTGCCGGTGACCGGCGTGTCGAGATAGACCTGCTTGACCGATTCCGGGACGGTCGACTCGCGCGTCAGCAGGAACCGCGTGCCCATGGCGATCCCCGCGGCGCCGTAGGCCAGCGCAGCGACAAGGCCGCGGCCGTCGTAGAACCCGCCGGCGCCGAGAACAGGGATGTCGACCGCGTTGGTGACGGCGGGTAGCAGCAACGTGGTCGCCACCGGCCCGGTATGGCCGCCGCCCTCGTGGCCCTGGGCGATCACCGCGTCGACGCCCCACCCGGCCATCTTCTCGGCGTGGCGCACCGCGCCCACAGTCGGCATGGTGATTACGCCGGCGTCGCGTAGCTGCTTGATCAGGTCTTCGCGTGGCGCGGTGGCGAAGCTGGCCAGCTTCACACCGCGGTCGATGAGCAGCTGCACGCGGTCGCCCACGTCGTCCTGGTCGGTGCGCAGGTTCACACCGAAGGGCGCGTCGGTGCGGGCCTGAACCTCGTTGATCGCGACGCGCAATTCGGCCAGCGTCATCGTCGCCGCCGCGATGATGCCGAGCCCGCCGGCCGCGCTGGCGGCGCTGGCCAGGCGAGCACCGGCGACCCAGCCCATGCCGGTCTGGACGATGGGATGGCGGATGCCGACGCGTTCGGTGAAAGCGGTGGCGATCACGCCGCGTCGCGGGTGTCGCTCGGGTCGAGCACCTCACGCAGCACGCGTAGGGCCTCGTCGCCCGGCGACGGTGTTTCGCTGGCATCCTCGACGGACAGCGGGAAACCGGTGGCGGCGGCGATCTCCTCGACGGTGACGTCCGGATGGAACCACCGCAGCCGCATCGCGTTGTCGGGGGTGTCGAAGTCGAAGACGCCGAGATTGCTCACGACGACGCGGATCTCGGCCGCGCCCCGGTCCCACCCGATGCCCGAGACGAAGTCCACCCGATCGACGAAGACGCGTGGGGAGTGGTTCGGCACCCAGTAGCTCGTCGCGTGGTTGATGGTGTTGCCCGGCGCGCCACGGACACCGAGCAGCTGCGCCTTGGGCTTCTGCCAGTCGCCGATGCACGCGATGTTCTGGTTGCCAAAACGGTCGATCTGCGACGCGCCCATCATCACGTGACGGCGCCCGGCCCACAGGGTGTCGAAGACCGTGCGGAACGGTATCCACCCTTCGGCCACGCCATCTTCGTCGAGGAGGGTCGCCTCGCCGTCGCTGATCAGCAAGTCACGGGCGAACGTGGCCCGGGCCAACCGGGCGCCGAGCATGGGAATGACGCCCATCGCGCTGGCCAGGATCTCGCCGTCGCCCCGAAACGCCTCGGCGCAGGCGGCCACGCACATCTCGGCCCTCGTTGCGTCACTCATTGAGGTAGCGCTCCATGAACCGGCCGTAGGCGTCGGGATCCCCTGCGGTGGCCGCGTACTCGGCCTGCAAGTTTTCATCGCGGTCGTAGTCGGGGACGCAAGAGGTGAAGCGGGCGCCGCCCGGCGCCTCTACAACGCCGTCGACCAGGCCTCGGTGGATGCGGAGCGTATGAATCGACCCCGCGGCGGCGAATTCGTCGGTGGCCACGACCCGCTCGCAGGAGACGAAGCGCCGGGCGGCGGCCATGCAGAACAGGTCGTCGAAGTAGAGGTCGGGCCCGAGAAACTGCGTGTTGCCCCGCGCATCGGCTCGGTTCAGATGTACGAGCGCGACGTCGAGGTCGATGGCGGGAACGGCGACCAGCTCCTCGCCGTCGTCATAGGGCGAGATCACCGTTCGCAGCTGCGAATTGATCGCCATGACGTCGGACCGCAGGCCGGCCCGGGTGGGGAGGAACGGGAGCCGCAACGCGGCGGCGTACAGGCCCCACTGGAACATGCCTTCGTCCAGCTCCACCGCGTCAATCGCCGCAGTCTGCCGGGCGATGCGGAAGTGCGGCTCCAGCGGGATGGTGTCCATCGACACGAACCCGTAGACCACCTTGCGGGCCTTGCCCGACGCGCACAGCATCCCCACGTCGGGGCCGCCGTAGCTCACGATCGTGAGATCCTTGCGGTCTGAACGCAGGAGGGCCTTGACCAGGGCCATGGGCTTGCGCCGCGAAGCCCACCCACCGATGCCGACCGTCATGCCGTCGTCGATCTCGGCCACGACGTCATCGGCGGTCATGCGCTTGTCGGTCACGTGTCGAACTGCGCGTCGCGCTTGTCGACGAATGCCTGCCGCGCCTCGTCGGCCACACCGCCCAGGTTCAACTCGAACGTGAAACCCTGTTCGAAGCGATAGCTGCGCTTCACATCGACGGGATCGATGCCGTTGAGCGACTCTTTGGCCCGGCGGATGACCGTTGGGCTCTTGGCCGCGATGTTCTCGGCCACCTTGCGCGCCGCGGCCGCCAGCTCGGCCCGAGGGACGACGTCGAGGACCGAGCCGAAGTGGTGCAGTTCCTGGGCCGTCGCCGTCGCGCTGGTGTAGAGCATGGCCCGGGCCTTGTGCTGCGGGACGAGCCGGCTGAGGTGCGTCGCCGCGCCGAGCGCACCGCGGTCGACCTCGGGCAACCCGAAGGTGGCGTCGTCGCTGGCGACGATGACGTCGGCGTTCCCCACGATCCCGATCCCCCCGCCGAGGCAGAACCCGTGCACTGCGGCGATCACGGGAACTTCGCACTCGTAGACCGCGGCGAAAGCCTCGTAGCACCCGCGGTTCACCGCGATCAGCGCGTCGTGCCCGGCATTCTGCAGCTCCTTGATGTCGACGCCGGCGTTGAAACCCCGCCCCTCGGCCGACACGATGACGACGCGCGTCGCCGGGTCACGACCCAGACCGCGCAGCGCGTCGGCCAGGTCGAACCACCCCTGCACCGGCAGCGCGTTCACGGGTGGGTAGTCCATGACCACCTCGGCGATGCCGTCGTCGCCTCGCGATGTCCGGATGGCCATGGCCGCTGATTCTGACAGGCCGTCAGGTAACGTGCGAAGCGTGCTGGTGCTGGTGACGGGCGGGACGCGCGGCATCGGCCGGGGCATCGCCGACGCATTCGCCGACGCCGGCGACACCGTGGTCGTGTGCGGGCGTACGGCGGTGCAAACACCGCACGAGTTCGTGGCCGCCGACGTGCGCGACGCCGCCGACGTCGAACGCTTGATAGCGACGGTCGCCGAGCGCCATGGCGCGCTCGACGTGGTGATCAACAACGCGGGAGGTTCGCCGCCCGTCGACGCCGCCACCGCGTCGCCCCGGTTTTCCGCCGCGATCATCGCGTTGAATCTCACGGCGCCCCTGCTGGTGGCCCAGCATGCCAACGCCGTCATGCAGGGGCAGGAGCGCGGTGGGTCGATCATCAACATCACGAGCGTCAGCGGGCTGCGGCCGTCGCCGGGGACCGCGGCCTACGGCGCGGCCAAGGCGGGCCTCATCAACCTCACACAGTCGCTGGCGGTCGAATGGGCCCCGCAGGTGCGCGTCAACGCGGTATCCGGCGGGCTCATCGCCACCGAGCAAGCCGAACTGCACTACGGCGACGCCGACGCGCAGGCTCGGGTCGCAGCGACCATCCCCGCCGGCCGTCTCGGCACGCCGGCCGACGTGGCCGCCGCTTGTCTCTTCCTCGCGTCGCCCGCCGCCGAGTACATCAGCGGTGCCAATCTCGTCGTTCACGGCGGCGGCGAACGCCCGGCGTTCCTGGCCGCCACCGATACGCGTTAATCGGCCGGCTCCAACTCCAGCTCCACTTCGTCGCGCATCGGGATGCCGTAATGACCGATGTCGGGGATCTCGGGCTTGAGGCGGCGGGCGACGTCGACAGCTCCAGGGTGCACGCGCCGCAGGCGGAACCCGCGCCGCTGGTAAAAGCGGATGGCGTCGAGGTTGTCATTGGTGGTTATGAGCCAGATGCGGCCCTCGACCGCGGCCCGCAGCGCGTTAATCAGCGCAGTGCCGATGCCGGTATGGCGCTGGCCGGCCGCTATCACCGTGAGTTCGCAGCCGCCGTCGTCCTGGCGGTACGTGAGGACGCCGTCGCGCTCGACGACGAAACCGGGAAACGACAACACGTCGATCAGCTCGCCGCGCCGCGCCTGCATGCGCCCGCCCATGTGATCGGCCAGGAAGCGCTCGACCCAATCGACGTCGTCCGGCGCCAGCGGGCGAACGTTCACGGGTGCTGCGAACTGACCGAGATCACCTCGCCGGTCAGGTACGACGACAGGTCCGAAGCCAGAAACACGATCACGTTGGCCACCTCGTCGAGCGTCGCGCTGCGGCCAAAAGCCTCACGGTCGACCAGCGCGGCCAGCTCGGCCGGGTCCATCACCTTCTCGAGGTTGGCGTGCATGGCCAGACTCGGCGCCACGGCATTCACCCGCACGCCGGCCGGCGCCCCTTCCATCGCCGCGCACCGCGTGAGCGCCATCACGCCCGCTTTGGCCGCCGCGTAGTGGGCCTGGCCGGCTTGCGCCCGCCAGCCCAGCACGGAGGCGTTGTTCACGATGACACCCGAGCCACGCGGGACCATGTGGCGCATCGCGGCGCGCGTGCAGCGCATCGTTCCGGTGAGGGTGACGTCGAGTACCGCGCTCCACTGCTCGTCGGTCATGTCGATCAGGTTGGCGGTACCACCGAGACCGGCGTTGTTCACCATCACGTCGATCGCGCCGTGCACCGCGCTCGCTTCGTCCACGAGTCGCTGCACGTCGCGCTCCACCGTGACGTCGCAAGGGACAGCGAGCACACCTCCGAGGTCGGCCGCCGTTTCCTTCAGCCGGCGTTCGTGGCGGTCGCTGACGACGACGGTGGCGCCTTCTTCCTGCGCTCGCCGCGCTGTAGCGCCGCCGATCCCGCTCCCGGCCGCCGCGGTCACGACCACAACTTTTCCCGCCAGAAGCGTCACTCGTCGACGATGGAAATGGCCTGCTTCGGACACCGGCGCACGGCGTCTTCGACCTTGGTTCGGAGATCCTCACCTGGCGTCTCGTTCAGCACATAGAGGTTGTCGTCGTCACGCACCTCGAAAACCTCGGGGGCCGCCACCATGCACAGCGCGTTGCTCTCACACACGTCGTAGTCGACGACGACTCGCATACTCATCAGGCGTACTTCCTCAGGAACTCGAGCAGCGGCCCGTTGACCGCGTCCGGATGCGACAGGTTGCTGGCGTGGCCGCCACCGGGAATCCGCACCAGCTCGACGCAGTTCCCCAAGCCGGACTCGAGGGCTTCGGCCTTGTCCATCGAGATGGCGCCGTCCTCCTCACCGTGGAAGATGATCGCCGGCGCGGTTATCTCCCCCAAGCGATCCGTGACGTCGTCACGCCCCAGCAGGGTCGTGAACGGCTCGCGGATGTCTTCCTTGGGCGCGGCCTGCCACTTCGCAATCCATGGGCCGGGGTCGTAACCGCCGCCGAAGATGATCGACGCCACCGCGCCGACCAACGTTTCGTGCGGCCCGTTGGCCACCCAGTCCTCGACCATCGCCTCGTACGCCGGCTCAACGTCCTTGGACTCCTGCCCCGCTTGGGTGTCGATAAGCACCAGCGCTCGCACCCGCTCGGGCGCCGTGAGCGCGGCGCGCAGCGAGACGAAGCCGCCTTGTGACATGCCCCCGAACACGGCCGACTCGATGCCGAGCAAATCGAGCAACGCCAGCGCGTCGTTGGCCGAGTCCCAGTAGGTGAACGGCCCGGTCGCCGGCGTACCCCCGAACCCCCGTTCGTCCCACGCGACGCAGCGGAACTCGGCCCGCAGCGCGTCCACCTGTGGTTCGAACATCGTGTGGTCCATCAGGAAGCCATGGCTGAAGATCACGGCGGGACCGCTGCCGCCGGTGTCCTCGTACGTGATCCGCTGCCCGTTGACCTCAGCAGAACTCATGGTCATCACCGTACGCTGTCCAGCCGCATGGCGCTGCCCCCCGAATTCCATCAGTTGGCCGCCAAAGTCAACAACTGGGGCCGCTGGGGCGACGACGACGAGCGGGGCACGCTGAACTTCATTACCGACGATGCCGTACGCGCCGCGGCGGCAACGGTGCGCCATGGCAAACGCTTCGCCCTCGGCCTCCCTCTCGACGGCGAGGGCCCGCAACTCGGCGCCATCCCCGGTCGCATCAATCCGCTGCGGACGATGGTCGCGCTTAAGACCGCGTTTACGGGCGATCCGGCTGACGTGTGCTTCAGCGACGACGTCGTCGTGATGGGGCTGCAGGCGGCGACACACTGGGACGCGTTGGCGCACGTCACCTACGACGGCCGCCTGTGGAACGGTTTTCCGCTCGAGTCCATCGACGAGGGCGGCGCTCGGCATTGCGGGATCGACCGCGTTGGCGTACTGGTGAGCCGCGGGGTGCTGCTCGACGTGGCCCGGCTCAAGAACGTCGACCGCCTCGAGCCCGGCTACCAGATAACTCCCGCCGACCTCGATGGGTGCGGTGTCGAGGTCCGTAGCGGCGACATCGTGCTCGTTCGCACCGGCCACATGGCGCTCCTCAAGGCCGGAGACAGGAAGACGTACAGCGGCGCCAGTCCCGGGCTGACGATGGCCACGTCGCTGTGGTTCCATGAACACGAGGTGGCGGCGGTGGCCACCGACACCATGCCCTTCGAAGTGTTCCCGTGCGAGCGCGACGACTGCCTCCTGCCCGTGCACATGCTTCACCTGGTGGAGATGGGCCTCACCCAAGGTCAGAACTTCGACCTCGAGGCGCTGGCCGCGGACTCCGCCGCCGACGGCGTGTACGAGTTCCTGCTGGACGCGTCGCCGCTGCCCTTCACCCACGGTCTCGGGGCGCCGGTGCAACCGATCGCAGTCAAGTGAGGCGGTCGTGAAGTTCTGGAACTCCCTCGCGTTCCTCGACGCCGACCAGCTCATCCCGATGGCCCAGCTCAGCGATGAGCTCGGGTTCCACGGCGTGACCGTGTCGGACCACGTCGTGCACCCCGAGAAGATCGAGACCCCGTACCCCTACACGGCCGACGGCAGGGCCTGGTGGAACGAAGAGACGCCGTGGCCGGACCCGTGGGTGCTCATCGGCGCGCTGGGCGCGGTGACCGAGCGGCTGCGTTTCACGACCAACGTCTACGTGGTGCCCCTACGCAACGTGTTCATCGTGGCCAAGACGGTTGCCACCGCCGCTCTCCTCACCGGCGGCCGCGTGGCGCTGGGCATGGGCGCCGGGTGGATGCGCGAAGAGTTCGACCTGCTCGGTCAGGGGTTCGACGGCCGCGGCACGCGCCTCGACGAAATGGTCGAAGCGCTGCGGTTGCTGTGGACGGGCGCGACCGTGGAGTACCACGGCGACCACATCGACTTCGACCGCTTGTCAGTGAGCCCGGCGCCGCCTCAGCAGGTCCCGATCTGGGTCGGCGGCCACAGCGACGTCGCGCTGCGGCGGGCCGCCCGCCTCGACGGGTGGATGGGCAACGTGTACCAGCCCGACGAAGCGGTGGCCTATGCCGAGCGGCTGCGCGACGCGCGGCGGGCCGCCGGCACCTTGGACCGTGACGATTACGAGGTGGCCTTGGCGGTGTATGCGGCGCCCACGGCGGACCTCCTGCGCCGCCTCGAGGATGCGGGCGTAACGTCGTTGCTGACGGCGCCGTGGATGTTCGCGGGGTCGGCGTGGACCGAAAGGAGGGCTGCCATGGAGAAGTTCGCCAGCACACCGCAGTTCGCCGAAAGGAACGCGTGATGGCGGCCCCGTTGGGTGAGGTCGAGCAGGCGTTCCGCACGTACTGGCAGACCGGCGCGGTGGGCGAGGACTGGCCGGCGTGGGCCGATCTGTTCGCCGAGGACGCCGACTACATCGAGCACGTGCTCGGGTCGATGCACGGCCGCGACGAGATCAAGGCCTGGATCGTCCCGATCATGGACCAGTTCTCCGAGCTGTACACGTTCTACGAGTGGCACATGATCGAAGGCAACCGGGTCGTGGTGTACATGCAGAACCGCCGTGACCATCCCGATCCCACGCAGCCGCCGATCGACTTTCCCGGCATCACGATCCTGCGGTATGCCGGCGGAGGGAAATGGGCGTCCGAAGAGGACTACTGGGCGCTGCCCCAAGCCAACCGGGCGTCGAAGGCCTACGCCGAAGCGTGCGCCAAGTACGACCTCGACCACGCCAAGAAGCGCACCCGCCAGCACTGGCCCGATGGTCCAGCGTGGGTCCGTCCCGCCGCCGTCACTGATCTTTGAGTCCTTGTCGCCGCAGCCCTGAGACGGCGAGAAGGACTCGAAGATCGGGCCTCCGGCGGCCGCCTGACGTGGCTACAGCGAACGCAGGCCGGGGTTGCGCACGCCGTAGAGGTGGGCGTTGATCTTGTGGCCCAGCTCCTCGACGGTCCAGCGCTCGCCGAGCTTCTCGATCTTGTTGCCGTAGTCCCACGGCGTCATCCGGATGATGCTCTCCCCCACCGCGCGCAGG
>JACDEA010000407.1 GCA_013816725.1 Actinomycetota bacterium | reverse complement strand
AATCGACAACACGAGTACCGCTGGTGGTGAACCCCAGTGGGCCTTGAATACCAATGACGTCGCCGCCCACAACGACAGCACGCTGAAGAGCATCAGCCCGACGATGCTGCACGTCTTTCCGGCGACGACCGCGCTCGAGCCGACTGGGGCAGCCTGCATGCGGACCATCGTTCCGGTGGCCCGCTCGGCCAGCACGCTGTTGGCCGCGGCGCCCACTGACAGGAACAGAAACACGATCGCCATCGACGGTGCGAAGTATCCGAGCGGGCTCTGCTCCTTGCGCACCTTGGCGTCGCCCAGGCTCAGCACCGGGTCGGCGCGCAACGCGGTGGTCAACGCTTCGCCGAGACGCGACCCGCGCAGCCCTTCCTGGGAGAGCGCGTTGGCCACGACCTGCGTGGTCACCTGCTGAAGACGCGCGCTGGCGACGAGCGCGTCGACGACGGCTTTGCCCAGCGGTCGGGTGCGGCTGGACTCGACCAGCGTGAACGGCAGCCCGCCGGCCGTGGCGCGCTGCACCGCGTCGGGCGCCAACGTGATCGCCGCTGACACCCGGCCTTCGGAGTACAACCGGTGGGCCCGGGTTGCGTCGCCCGTTCGCGTAATGCCCACGTCGGGGCCGAGCGAGGCCGAGCGCACGATCGCGTCGACGTACGCGGCTGAGGTCTCGGACTGCTGAAGGTCGACGATCGCCACCCGCACCAGCGCGCGACCGCCTCCGGAGCCGAAGGCGAGGCCCATGATGGACGCCAGGGCGAACGGCGCCACAAAGGCCATCATCAGCGCCGTGCGGTCCCGTAGCCGGCGGCGCAGGTCGTGGGCGGCGATGGCCAGCACCGCGGCCATCAGTCGCGCAGGGCCTTGCCGGTGAGGTGCAGGAACACCGCTTCGAGATCGGGTTCGATGACTTCGATGCCGGTGATCTCGATGGCCGCCGTCTCGGCGGCCTGAATGATCGGCGCCAGCAACCGGCGACCGGCGGTGGCCAGCACCTCGATGCCGCCGTCGCCGACGACGACCAGTTCCAGCTCGGGATCGATGGCGCGGCAACCGGCGGCCAACGCGGCGGCGTCGCCGGCCACGCCGATGCGGATCCGGTCGCGCTGACCGACGTTGGCGACCAGCTCGCGTCGTGTGCCCTCGGCGATCAGCCGGCCCTCGTCGATGATGCCGAGCCGGTCGCACAGGCGCTCGGCCTCCTCCATGTAGTGCGTGGTGTAGAGGACGGCCATGCCGTCGTCGGCCAGCGAACGCACCGTTTCCAGGATGGCGTGGCGGCTCTGCGGATCGACGCCGACCGTGGGCTCGTCGAGCACGAGCAGGGCCGGTCGGTGGAGCAGCCCTGCCGCGATGTTGGCCCGGCGCTTCATGCCGCCCGAGTAGCGCTCGATCCGCTCGTCGGCCCGGTCCGACAGGCCCACGATGGCCAGCACGGCGTCGATGCGCTCGTCGAGCGCCGCGCCCTTCAGCCCGTAAAGGCGGCCGAAAAATCGCAGGTTCTCGCGGGCGCCGAGGTCGAGGTAGAGCGCGATGTCCTGGGGCACGTAGCCGATGCGGCCTTTGGCCCGCAACGAGCGCACCGTCACGGGCTCGTCCTCGACGCGCACCCCGCCGCCGTCGCTGTCGAGCAACCCGCAGATCATCGAGATCGTCGTCGTCTTGCCCGCGCCGTTGGGCCCGAGCAGCCCGTAGCACTCACCGGCGCCGATGTGGAACCCCACGCCGTCGACCGCGAGGCGTTCGCCGTAGCGCTTGGTCAAGCCTTCGCAGGCCAGAACCGGGCTAGCCACCAGCGCGACGCTCAGCCGCCTCGATGAGGTTGCGGAACAACATCGCGATCGTGGTCGGTCCCACCCCCCCAACCCGCGGGGTGATCCAACCGGCGACGTCCTCGCACCGCTCGTCGACGTCGGGGAGCAACGTGCGGCCCTCGTAGCGCACGCCGGCGCCGATCACGACGCCGCCGGGCTTGACGTGTTCAGGTTGCACGATCCCGGGCGCGCCGGCGGCGACGATGAAGATGTCGGCGTCGCGGCTGTAGTCGGGCCAGTCCGTCACGCCCGTGTGCACGACGGTCACCGCCGCGTTCGCCGTCGGGCGCTTCTGGCTCAGCAGTATCGACAGCGGCCGCCCGATCGTCAGACCCCGGCCCAGAATCACGACGTTCCTGCCGGCCACCGGAATCTCGTAGTGGGCCAGCATCGCCTCGATACCCGCCGGTGTGCACGACACCGGAGCCGGCATCGACAGCGCGAGGCGGCCCATGTTCATCGGGTGGGCGCCGTCGACGTCCTTGTCGGGATCGACTCTCAAGAGTGCGGCCTCGTAGTCGAGGTGGTCCGGGAACGGGTACTGCAGCAGCATCGCCGATACCGCGGCGTCGTCATTGAACCGTTCGACGGCGGCCAGCACGTCGGCTTGCGTCGCGTCAGCCGGTAGGTGTTGGTGCGGCGACTTGAGGCCCAATTCTGCGCACTTCTCGATCTTCATCTTCACGTAGCGCGCGCTAGGCGCGTCATCGCCCACGAGGATGGTGCCCAAGCCGGGCGGCCGTCCGCCGGCGACGAGCGCGTCGATGCGCGGCTTCAGGTCGGCAAAGACGGCGTCGGCCACCGGTGCGCCCGGCATGAGGGTGGCCATCAGTGCAGGAAGTGCCTTTCGCCGGTGAGGATCATGGCCAGGCCCAGCTCGTCGGCCGCGGCGATGATCTCGTCGTCGCGCAGACCGCCGCCGGGCTGGATCACCACGGCGGCGCCCGCTTCCGCGGCGACGTCGAGGC
>JACDEA010000406.1 GCA_013816725.1 Actinomycetota bacterium | reverse complement strand
CGCTGGTGGCGCCCGACGGGCTGCTCGTCTATTCCGTGTGCACCCTCACTGCGGCCGAAACGATCGACGTCGGGGACTGGGCCGTGGCCACGCTCAAAGGATTCACGCCGCTGCCATCTCCGGGCGGTCCCTGGCGTCCCAAAGGCCACGGATCGTTACTGCTGCCCCAGGTCGCAGGCACCGACGGTATGTACGTGCTCAGGTTGCGCCGCGCGTCCTAGCGCGGCCCCTTACGCTTGTCCGGTGCCCCCGCTGAGCATTGCGCCATCGATCCTCGCTGCTGACTTCGCTCACTTGGCCGACGCCGTCGCGTTGGTTGCCGACACCGCGGACTTGCTGCACGTCGACGTTATGGACGGCCACTTCGTGCCGAACCTCAGTATCGGCCCACCCGTCGTAAAAGCGTTGCACAGCGTCACCGACCTGCCCCTCGACTGCCACCTCATGATGACGAACCCAGGCGAGTACCTGGAGGCCTTTCGCCAGGCGGGCGCCCACAGTTGCACGGTCCATGTTGAGATCGGCGACACCGCCGAGTTGATCAAGCAGATGCGTGATCTCGGCCTTGGCGTGGGCCTGGCCTTGAATCCCGACTGCCGCTTTGACGCAGTCAAGCCGTTCATGGCCGACATCGACATGCTGCTGGTGATGAGCGTCTTTCCCGGCTTCGGCGGTCAGTCCTTCATCGCTGACGTGCTCACGACGGTGGAAGCTGCCCGCGACCTGGTGGCCGTGCAGGGCCTGCCCACCGTGATCCAAGTCGACGGCGGGATCGACACGGCCACGATCGGTGCCGCCGCCGCTGCGGGCGCCACAAACTTTGTGGCCGGCACCGCCGTGTTCGGCCAAGCGAATCCGTCCGAGGCGGTAACGGCGCTTCGCAACACCGCGAACGCCGCGCTCGCCGCCTAACGCCAAAATCCTGCGCTGGCTAGCCTGCTGGCCATGCGAGCTCAACGAGTCGTCCTGGCTGTCCTGACCCTCGGCGCTGCGCCTTCATCGCCGGTCCGTCTCAATCCGCCTCGGCGGCGCCCGGAGAACCGGCGTTCATGACCGGCACGGGCGCCGGCGCCGCGCCCGACGTCGAGCTCTACGACGGGACGGGAGCACGCACCACCGGCTTCTACGCCCATAGCAGCAACACCGGCGCCCGAGTGGCGTCGGGCGACCTGAATGGAGACGGGCAGGCAGAGATCATCACCGCGGAGGGCCCGGGTGCGCCGTCGCATGTCGTGGCGCGGTCCCTCGACGGGGCGTTCAGCTCGTCATTCCAGCCCTACGGCAGCTTCCACGGCGGCGTAAATGTCGCGGCCGGTGACGTAGACGGCGACAACGTCGACGAGCTCATCACTGCGGCTGACGCCGGAGGCGGCCCCCACGTCATCGTCTGGGACCTCGACGGATCGGGCCACCTCGTTGCCAAGCTCGGCTGGTACGCGTACGCAGGGGGTTTCCGCGGTGGCGTCAACGTCGCTCTGAGTCGCGCCCAATCCGGGGACTACATGCTCACCGCTCCCGCGTCATGGGGGGGCCCGCACATTCGTGCGTTGCGCTCGAGTGGTACTCCGATCTTCGAGTTCACGACCTATGGCGGCAATCCGACTAACGGCGTGAATATTGCGTTCCTCTCGCAGGTAGGAACTCAGAACAGCACCAACCAAAATTCGAGCAACCAGAACGGCACGACCACAAGCTGACCGCGTCCCCCACCGACATCGCGCGCATTGCGCGCGCCGCGGAAATGGGCCGAGCGGCACGCCGGGCCGCGTCACCCAACCCCGGTGTCGGTTGCATCATTGCCACGGCAAGCGGTGAGTTCTTCGAGGGGGCCACTCGCCCGCCCGGCGGCGACCACGCCGAGATCGTCGCGTTGGCCGCGGCCCGACACGCGGGCGCTGACCTCTCCGGCGCAACTGCGTGGGTCACTCTCGAACCGTGCTCGCATCACGGCCGCACCGGGCCCTGCGCGGATGCACTCATCGAAGCCGGTGTGCGGCGCGTCGTCGTGGCTCTGCAAGACCCCGACCCCAGGGTGGCCGGTGGCGGGATTCGCCGCTTGCGCGACGCCGGCGTCGCGGTCGAAGTGGGCGTGAATGCCGACGAAGTCGCGCACGACCTGGCTGCGTACTTCGTGCACCGTCGAACTGGCCGGCCCTACGTCACCCTCAAGCTCGCGACGACCATCGATGGTCGCGCCATCAGCAACGACCCGACCACGCAATGGATCACCGGTAGCCAAGCGCGGGCCGACGGGCATCGGCTGCGAGCTGAGCACGACGCGATCCTCGTCGGCGCAGGCACGGTGCGCGCCGACAACCCTCGCCTCACGACGCGCGACGCCGAAGGCGCCGATCCGATCCGGGTAGTACTCGGCACGGTCGATCCTGACGCCGCCGTGCAGCCCTGCATCGAGCGGTCCGGCGAACTCATCGACGTGCTCCACGAACTGGCACAGTCCGGCGTGATGAGCGTGCTCGTGGAAGGCGGGCCCCGCGTGGCCAATGACTTTCACGCCGCCCACCTCGTCGACCGTTACGTGCTGTACGTCGCGAACACCGAGCCCGCAAAGGCGGCCGAAGCCATGCGCGCGCTGTGGGGCGGCGAAATCGTCGACGCCACGCAAATCGGCAACGATGTACGGGTGACACTCACCCCGCAGACGGAGCGCTGACGTGTTCACGGGCATCGTCGAGGAACTCGGCTCCGTCCGCGCTCGCGACGGCGGCAAGTTCGAGTTCAACGCCAAGACCGTGGTTGAAGACGCAGGCCTGGGCGACTCG
>JACDEA010000405.1 GCA_013816725.1 Actinomycetota bacterium | reverse complement strand
GGGCTGGTGGCCGTGCTCGCCGCGATGGGCGCGCTCACGACCGCGTGCAAGAAGGAAGCCGATCAGAAGTTCGTACTCGGCAAGATCATCACCGCCACGGAGCAGAAGTCGCGCAAGTTCGTCTACCTCGACAGCGCCCGGGGCACGCAGACACAGGTGGCCGGCGTCATCGAGGACGACTTCCGGTACAAGACCCGGCTGGTCGTCAACGGCCGGCCGGTCGCCGACGAGGTCACCAATGACGACGCCCTCGCCGTCCGCTTCCTCGCCCCTGAGCAGCTCCCGAAGTTCTTGAGCTCGCCCGGATTGGCCACGTCCCCCGGCAACGGCGGCGCGCCCGTAGGCAGCCAGTCAGGTACGGCAGGGATCCCACCGGTCCTCGCACTGCAAACGCAGCGTTGGGTGCTCGACAAGACCGGCGCGCCTAACCTCCTCAAGGCCCCGACCGACCGCCGCAAGGAGGGCGCAGACCCGGCGTTCGACTCCCTCACGGCCCTCGACTACGTCCGCAAGTCGGTCAACGCCGGTCTCCAGGTGAAGAAGTACAAGCGCGACGACATCGAGCCGGTCTACAAGGAGAAAGAGGATCCGTTCCCGAAGCCGGCGCCGGGCGCCAAGACGATCCGTTACGACATCCGCCCGCCGGCGCTCCCCAAGGCCGACGCCCGCGGCGCCACCGGCAACCAGCAGACCCCGGGCCAGTCGAACTTCAGGAAAATGGTGGTCTACGTGCGCGACGGCGTGATCGTCGAGATCCGAGAGCAGATCGACGTGGCCAGCAAGCTCAACGACGTGATCCGCTTGTTCAACTTGCCGGCCAATACCACCGTCGATACCGCCGTGTTCGCCATCAACGCCGTCCGCGGCGGTCAGGGCGACGACTTGATCCGGGTTCGGAGGTTGACGGTCCGGTTCGAGGAGATCGGCCAGCCGCTGAAGGTGGTGCTGCCGACCGACGCCGTCCAGGGCTCGCTCACCGTCCTCAAGAACCGCGGCCACCAGGTCGTTACGGGCGCGCCGGCGCCGACCCCCTCGGCCTGACTGTGCTGACGCGCCGGCATGGCGCGCGTGGTGTGGTGCTCGCGATCGCCGTGGCGGTTGGGGGCGCGGGCTGCCACCACGCGTCCAACACTTCGTCGCCGCGGCTCGTCCTCGACGGGCGTCCGCGTTACGCCGACGACCAAGGGGTCGTCACGACACTCGACTCGCAGCACATCGTTCTCGACGGTAAGCGGAGCCACCGGTTGACCGACAAGGTGCGCGTGTTCGCCACCGCGACGATGGAGCCGGTGCCGCTATCGGGCCGGCTCGGTCAGTACGTGCAGCTCGGGCTCAAGGGCGACACGATCGCGTGGGTCGCCACGTTCACTGCCATCGTCCAACTGCCGGGCACTCCGCGCCTGGCATTCCACATCGGAACCCTCGAACGGGTCGACGCCAAGCGCCGGGCGATCTTCCGCGATGGCACGGTGCTGGCGCTGGACGAAGAGGCTGCCGCGCCGCCATCGGTCCCGGTGAAGGTTCGGGCCGACATCGACGTCGACCTTCACCGGATCCGCGAGTTGGTCCAGCTGTCGGACTGAATCGGCGCCGGGTGTCGCACCCGCCCGCGTCGAGCGGTCACGCTGATCCGGAGGCGAACGTGGTCCGACGCCTTGTCGGACCGGATCTCGGTGATCGTGCGCTGGCCGAAGACGCGCAAAAAGTGCTGCGGGTGGCGCCGGGCGATGGGCTCGATGTCGGTGAGCTGGCCGTGCACCCGCATCAATGCCGCCGTGTCGAAGATGGCTTTGAACGTGGTCGTGGCCGGCGCCCGGTAGACGCGCTCGACTTCGGGACATGTGGGCCGACACCAAGAGTGTCCGGCGGACGTCTCGGAGAGTTTGCGGACGAACTGGAGGTGAATGGCGTCGATCTCGCCCCGCAGACGGGCCTTGCTCAAAGGCGCATGGTCGACGAGCCATCCCGACGCGGCCACGCCCACGATCACGAAGGCGGCGATCCACGTGCCACGGCCTGGAAAGGCCGGGCCCAGCCACCGCCACGCCAGAAGGCCCGTCGCACCGGCGACGACGGCGAGGCTCCAGAGCCAGCCGAGCCGGTAACCGGCGACCCCGGCGACGTGGAGCGCGCCGATGGCGACGGCGAGGTACACGACGACGCCGAACAGCGGTAGCCACCACGGGCGACGCGATTCCCGCTGGGCAGTCACGTGGGGCACTATGTCACCCGTGCATGCGGACAGGAGAACTCGGTTGGTGGTCATCGCGCTCGCTTCGGCGCTCGCGCTGACAGGCTGCGGCGGCGGCAAGAAGAAGGATGTCGGCAGCGGCCAGTACGGGTCCGACGTCCTGACCGACACCACGGTCACGGTCGCACCGCTGGCGACCACCGCGCCGACGACGCCGACGACGTCGAAGCAGCAGGCCGCCACCGCCAAGAACAAGCCGCCGCCGGTCACCGTGGGGCCGCGGTCGGCGACGCCGGCCAAGCCCACCGGCGACCCGGTGAAGGACGCGTCGAGGCTCGGCGTGGGCGACTTCGCCGGGATGCTGCTGTCGGCCAACAGCCCGGTCAAGAAGATCGTCTACGAGTTGATGCTCCAAGAGGGTCTCGACGCCCGGCCCCACACCCTCGACCACGTGCTGGGGAACCTGCGGACGTACTCGGGCAAGACGGTCACGGTCGAGCGCACGCCGATTCCGCCCGGCCCGACGTCGTGGACCACCGAGCAACTGCACCGGTATGCCGACCAGTACACCCGGTTCAAGTCGGCGGGCGACACGGCC
>JACDEA010000404.1 GCA_013816725.1 Actinomycetota bacterium | reverse complement strand
TGACCACCACGAGCGCGGCGGTGGCCACGCCGACGTCGCCACCGCGCGCCGAGCCGCGCGGCGTGCTGGTGGAGGTCGACTTCGCTCGGGCCCGGGAATTCGGGGGGGATCCGGGCTCGACCGGCTTCAAGGATGCGCGGTCGACACCGGCGGCCGGCGAGATAGCGCTCGGCAAGGAGCTGGCGCGGGACCTCCAAGTGAAGCCGGGCGATTCGGTCGACGTCTACGCGTACGGGCAACGCCAGGCGTTCCGGGTGCAGCAGGTGCTGCCGAAGCTGGGCGTGGCCGGCTTCGGCAACGCCTACGTCCCCGCTGGCACCATCGCGGCGCTGTTCTCCAAGTCGACGCTGCCCAATGCGGCCCCGCCCGACGGGTTGGTATTCGTGTCGAACGACGGCGGCGTCTACGGCGGTGCCGACCGCACCGACGAGGTCGCGCCGCGCCTGAAATCACGGGTCGCGTCGGTCGGCGGCGCCGACGTCCAGAACACCAAACAAAAGCTGCTCGATCAGGCCGACACGCAGGGCAAGAGCCTCACGGAACTGTTCGGGAGCATCGGGGCATTCAGCGTCATCGCCGGGATCCTGCTGCTCATCAACATCTTCGTGATGCTCAGCGAGGAGCGGAAGAGCGAGCTGGGCATGCTGCGCGCCGTGGGGCTCAAGCGCAATCAGCTGGTCCGCACCTTCGGCCTCGAGGGCGGCATCTACGCCGTGGTCTCGGCTGTCGCCGGCGCGCTGCTCGGCATCGGCGTCGGTCGGGCGATCGTGTGGGCTGCGCAGTCGGCGTTCAATTCCACTGACAACGCCCGGTTCTCCCTGCAGCTCCAGTTCACTGTCACCCCAGGCGCGGTAATCGGCGGGATGATCATCGGCGGCATCATCGCCTTCATCACCGTCTGGGGGACCAGCGCCCGCATCGGCCGGCTCAACGTCATTCAGGCAATCCGCGATGTCCAGGACCAGCCGCTGCGGCGGATTCGCTTGCGTACCCTCGTCCTCGGGGCGCTGGGTGTGGTGATCGGCGGGTCGCTATTCGCCAGCGGGGCGGCCAACGACGGTTGGTTCGGCATCCTGGCCGGGCCGTCCATCGCGTCCTTCTCGGCCATCCCCTTGCTCACCCGGTTCCTGCCCCGACGCGCCGTCGTGAGCGCCGCGTGCGCAGGTGCGCTGGTGTGGGGCGTCGTCTGCTTCGCGCTGTTCCCCAAGAGCTTCGAAACGGCGGCCATCTCGGCGTTCGTCGTACAGGGCGTCATCCTGGTTGCCGCCGCCGTGGCCTTGCTGGCGACCAACGCCGACATCCTCGTGAAGAGCACGAACTTGTTGTCGATGTCGGGGCGCACGCTGGCCGCCCGTTTGGCCTTCGCCTACCCGGTCGCCCGTCGCTTCCGCACCTCGATGCTGCTCGGTATGTACGCGATCGTCATCTTCACGATCACGTTTATCGCCGTGTTCTCGAACCTCTTCGCCCAGCAGACGCCCCGCTTCGTGCGTGACGCCGGTGCCGGCTACGACGTCCTCGTCGAGTCGAACCCGGCCAACCCGGTCACCGAAGAGGCGCTGAAGTCGCAGCCCGGCGTGGCCGCCATCGCACCGCTGTTGCGGGCGTTCACGGAGTTCTCCACCGCGTTCCACCCCGACCCGCTGTTCTTCGGGATGTCCGGCTTCGACGAGCGCCTGCTGGCCCGCGGCATGCCCAAGCTGAACAAGCGACTCGCGCAGTTCCACAGCGAACGGGCGACGTGGGACGCGGTCCTGGCCTCGAAGAATCTCGCCATCGTCTCCGACTTCTTCCTGCAGGAGGAAGGCGGCCCGCCCACCAACGTGATCCACGCCGGCGACAAGTTCACGATGTACAACCGCTCGACCGGCGAGAACCGGGAGATGACGGTGGCGGCTCTGCTGAGCAACGACGTCGGGCTCTTCAACGGGGTGTTCATGGGCGCCCCGGCCATGAAGGAGTTCCTCGGTGCCCAAGCGGTGCCCAGCCGGTTCTATGCCGCCACCAAGGGCGACGCCGACGACGTCGCCACCGTGCTCCAAGGCGCGTTGTTGCAGAACGGCGTCGAGGCCGACAGCTTCCGCGCGCTGATCACCGAGCAGGCGCGCCAGCAACAGGGGTTCTTCCGACTCATGCAGGGCTATCTCGGGTTGGGTCTGGTTATCGGGATCGCCGGCCTTGGTGTCGTGATGGTGCGCGCCGTGCGCGAGCGCCGCCGGCAGATCGGGATGCTGCGAGCGATGGGGTTCCAGCACAAAGTCGTGCGCGCCGCCTTCTTGTTCGAGGCGACGTTCATCGCGCTCCAGGGCGTAGTCGTCGGCGTTCTTCTGGCGCTGGTGACGGCCTATACGTTGATCACCCGTTCGGACGCGTTCGGCAGCGAGCGCGTGGCGTTCCAGATCCCGTGGGGTGCGCTGCTCGGCGTGGTGCTCACGTCGGTGATCGCGTCGGTGATCGCGGTTCTCGGCCCCGCATCCCAAGCTTCGAAGATCAAGCCCGCCGTCGCGCTCCGCATCGCCGACTAGGGCCTTCCGCGCGGATTTTGGTTCGCCTGCCGGGCCAAAATCCGCGCAGAAGGCGAAGGGCGATTTCTGTTGCTCGGCTACTTCGGGCCCAGTGCGGCTTCGACGGTCTCCAGGAGGCGCGCGGTGCAGCCGGCCATCTCCACAGGCGGGACGCCCTGGGCGATGACGACGTCGGCCAGCGCGCTGAACGCGGCGGCCGCCGGGTCGCCGTCGCGGAGGGCCACCGGCGTGCCGTGGTCGCCGCCGTCGGCGACCGCTGGGCTC
>JACDEA010000403.1:1556-2794 GCA_013816725.1 Actinomycetota bacterium | reverse complement strand
GGCCAGCGCGTCGGCACTGGGGCGGGGGCCGTTGGACGAGATCGATGGGCCGGCCGATGCCGGTGACGCCGCGGCCGACGGGGTCGACGCCGCCGTGGAAGTGCCGTCGCCCTCGGCATGTGCGGTCGCCGGCGTTTGGCCCACACGGACGGCGGGCGGTCGCTGAGCGGGCGGTGCAGTGCGGCGCGCCGTCAGGTTGCTCACCGCCTCCCCCGCTTGTGACACGGCTTTACCCGCTTCGTTGCGGCCTTGGGCGATCGCGAACTCGCTCATCACCTTGGCGTTGGTCATCTGCTTGGTGACTTCCTGGCGCCCGCCCTCGATCCAACCTGGGAGCATGCTGCGCATGAAGTTCACGAAGCCGATGGGCGCGTAGACCATCAGCTCCACGGCCTTTTCGACCGGATTCTTTTCGTCACTCACGCCGGGAACGCTACTCGCGCCCGCGTGCGCCGATTCCGAGAAGACCGTGCCTTCAAGAAAAACGGGGCCTTCAAGAAAGACGGTGCCGTCAAGAAGCGGTGTGCACGATCATCACGTCGCACGGCGTGTGATGCGAGACCTTGTTGGGCACCGACCCAAGCACGAACCGCGACGGCGACGCCATGCCCTTCGAACCGACGACGATCAGGTCACCGCCCGTGTCCTCGGCCACGTCGATGATGGCGGCGGCCGGATCGCCAGACGACGTGCGCCGGCGAACGTCCTTCACGCCCAGTTCCTTGGCAATGCGCTGCGCGCTCTCGGCCCGCTCATCGGCCGCGGCCGAGTCGGTGATTCGCCACTTCAGGTCTTCGGGTACTTCGGCGATGTCGGTCGGCGCCGCCGGCTGCGGCGCGAACGCGGTGACGATCGTGAGACGGGCGCCAAAGGCCAAGGCCAGGTGGGCGGCGTGGCGGACGGCCAGCTCCGCCGTCTCCGATCCGTCGGTCCCCACGATCACGTTGCGGTACCCCATGTGGCCCTCCTGGAGAGCTATACGCAGTCGCGACAGAGTTGCCGCTTGGCGTCGGCCATCTGGCTCGGATGCTTCACGAGAAAGCACGACTGGCAGACGAACTCGTCGGGTTGCTTCGGCAGCACCTTGAGCGCGCCGTCACCGCTCCGATCTTCGGAATCGGGCACCTCTTCCTCGTCGTCCTCTTCCTCGTCGGGGACGACCAGCCGCTCCTTGAGGATCTCGTCGAGGCTGGCTTCGACGTCGTCGTCCTCGAGTTCCTCGTCTTCCTCCTCGTCGG
>JACDEA010000403.1:0-1546 GCA_013816725.1 Actinomycetota bacterium | reverse complement strand
GTCCTCGGCCCCGCCGTCGGCACCGGCCTCGTCGTCGTCCGTAACCAGGGCAGCGTCGTCATCGATGAGCTCGTCGGCGTCCAGGTCCTCGAGATCGTCGTCGTCGAGGTCCTCAGGGTCCTCGAGCTCGTCGGGCTCTTCGAGTGCCTCGGAGTCGTCGTCGATCAGCTCGTCGTCGTCGGCCATTGCTTCCTTCTCGTCGACGGCCAGGTAGGCCGGCTCAGCGCGGGCGGGAGCATATACGGGTCCCGCGCGCTACTTCGACGAGTGCGACGGTGGGCACAGGACCCCTAGCACCACGAACTACCGGCGCGAGCACTGGGCGGAAACTCGCGCTGTGCGAGGCGAAGAAAACGGCGAAGGACCCAGGAGACCTTTGGGGCCATCCTTTAGCCCTCGAGGGGTTATTCGGACGTTCTCTACTTGGTCTCCTGGACCCCCCGCTGCCCTAAACCGCCCCCTCCGTCCAGGCCCGCTTTCACGAGACCGGCCGGAGGACCACGACCCTGGCGTTCGGGCGTCAGGACGGACGTAGTTATGGCCTGTCGGACCGTCGGAGTCAAGCGCTGCGCCGACGCCGTGAGCAGGCACTTCGCGCGTCGCCCCAGGTCAAGCGGGCGCAGAAAATAGGTGCAGAAAAATGGGCGCGTCAGGCGTCGGTCAGCACCAACGACGAAGCGTCGGGAACGGGTCGACGGCCCTGCCGTTGTTGGGGTGGAGCTCGAAGTGCAGGTGGGGCGGGGTGACGTGGGCGTCGCCGGTGTTGCCGACCGTTCCGATCGTCGCCGCCGCGTCGACCCGGCCCGGCCCGCGGAGGTACTTGTCGAGGTGGGCGAAGTAGTACGTGTGGCCGTCGTCGCCGGCCAGGTAGAACGCATTGCCGGCGATCTTTCCGCGCACTTGGCGCAGCACGCCCGACACCGGTGTCACGACGAGTGCCCCCCGCTTGGCGAAGATGTCGTTGCCTTCGTGCGTGTGACCTCCAGGCCGCGGCGCCGCCCAGTTGGACACCACCGTGTAGTGGCCCCGGACCGGACAGGCCCACGACGCCCCCGGGACCTCCAAGCGCACGCCGGCGGCGACGAGGTTGGGATTCCTGATCTTGTTACGGGTGACGAGATCACGGACCGTGGTGTTGTACTTGACCGCGATCCCCGCCAGGTTCTCCCCCGCGCGCACGACGTGCACGCGGTTGCCGCCGACCACAGTCCCCGTCGTGGCCGGGGTCGACGTGGCTCCGGGCAACTTGAGGACCCGCCCGCTCAAGATGAGGTCGACGTTCTTGATGCCGTTGGCGCCGGCGAGATCCTTGACGGGCACGCGCAGGCGCGCCGCGATCTGCGCCAGCGTGTCGCCCTTACGGACGGTGTAGCCGGTCGTGCCGGCTGACGCGGCGGCCACAAGGAGGCCGCCGGTGACGAGGATTCGGAGTAGGCGCATCAAATGGATTCGGTCCGCCCGCTCCCACTTGCCGCCACCGTATCGTAATCACACCAGCCCCAGCAACCCCATTGGCCACAACCTTGTCGAACTGCCAGGTAAAACG
>JACDEA010000402.1 GCA_013816725.1 Actinomycetota bacterium | reverse complement strand
GGATCAGGCGGGTTCTTCGGCTTGTTCGACGGGGCCGTCGCCGCCGGCCGCGGGGACCGGGGCGAGCACCGCGCCGGCCTCGCTCTCGCCTTCGGTCCGGCCGATGCTGGCCAGCCAGGCGGCGGGGTCCTGCTCATCGGCGTCCGACGACCAGAACGTGAGCGGCTCGGCGTCTGGCGCGTCCATTCCGACCTCGCGGTACCGGGTGACACCGGTACCGGCGGGGATGAGCTTGCCGATGATGATGTTCTCTTTGAGGCCGAAGAGCTGGTCGCTCTTGCCCTCGATGGCCGCTTCGGTGAGGACCCGCGTGGTCTCCTGGAACGAGGCGGCAGACAGCCACGACTCGGTGGCCAGCGAGGCCTTGGTGATGCCCATCAACTCGGGCCGGCCTTCGGCCGG
This sequence comes from Actinomycetota bacterium, assembly GCA_013816725.1. Lineage (GTDB taxonomy): Bacteria > Actinomycetota > Acidimicrobiia > Acidimicrobiales > JACDEA01 > JACDEA01. The sequence goes on along the minus strand of JACDEA010000402.1, from coordinate 2,392 downwards.
GCGTTTGCCGTCCTGCACCAACTCGCGGTTGACCTCGGCGTAGATCCGAGAGTCCACCCGCTCGCCAGGCAGGAAGTTGGAGTCGCCCGGCTCGGCCACCGAAACCCGGCGCAACATCTGGCGGACGATCAGCTCGATGTGCTTGTCGTGGATCGACACGCCCTGCTCCCGGTACACCTTCTGCACCTGGTCGACCAGGTACTGCTGGGTGTCGCGGATGCCCTTGATCGCCAGCAGTTCCTTCGGGTCCTTCGGCCCTTCGACGAGGGCGTCGCCAGCGCTGACCTCCTGGCCGTCGCGGACCTCGAGGTGCGCCCGCAGCGAGACGTTGTACGTCTCCTCGCTGCCGTCGTCGCCTACGACGGTGACCCGGCGTCCGTTCTCCTCAGGCTCGATGCGAACGACACCCGAGGTGCGGGCGAGAACGGCGGCGCCCTTGGGCGTGCGGGCTTCGAACAGCTCGACGACTCGAGGGAGGCCGGCGGTGATGTCGCCGCCCTCGCTGGCGATACCGCCGGTGTGGAAGGTACGCATCGTGAGCTGCGTGCCCGGCTCGCCAATGGACTGCGCGGCGATAACACCGACGGCCTCGCCCATCTCGATGAGGAAGCCGGTGGCCAGCGAGCGCCCATAGCACTGTCCGCACACGCCGTGGGGGGCCTCGCAGGTGAGCGTGGACCGAACGCGGATGCGATCGACGTCGGGGTTGTCGCGCAGGCTCTCGATGACCTCCTCGGTCAGCTCGGTCCCGGCCGTGAACTCGGCCGCCGGCTCGAGCAGGATGCGCCCGAACAGTCGGGTTTCGAGGTAGGTGCGCTTGCCGGGCTGGTCGGGGGTGACGTCCTCGAGCCATAGACCGCGCGTCGTGCCGCAGTCGTCTTCGCGGATGATCAGCTCCTGGGCCACGTCGACGAGCCGGCGGGTGAGGTAGCCGGAGTCGGCGGTACGCAGGGCGGTGTCGGCCAGGCCCTTGCGGGCGCCGTGGGTCGAGATGAAGTACTCGAGCACCGACAGGCCTTCCCGGAACGACGAGATGATCGGCCGCGGGATCATCTCTCCCCGTGGGTTCGACACCAGGCCTTTCATGCCGGCGATCTGGCGGACCTGCTGGCTGTTACCGCGGGCGCCCGAGTCGATCATCATGTCGAGCGGGTTGAACTCCTCCTGGGCCAGCGACTTGTCCATCGCCCGGCCGACTTCGGAGTTGGCCGACGTCCAGATCTCGATCTCTTTCTGGCGCCGCTCGTCGTCGGTGATGATCCCCCGCTTGAACTGCGCCTCGGCCTTCTCGGCTTCCTTCTCGTAGCGCTCGAGGATCGACGCCTTCTCCGGCGGCGTGTTGACGTCGTCGATGGAAATCGTCAGACCCGACTGCGACGCGTAGCGGAACGCCAGGTCCTTGATCTTGTCGAGGCTGTCGGCCACCACCGACTTCGGATAGGTCTCGGCCAGCTCCTCGACCAGCGCGCCCATCGGCGTGCGGGCCCCGAGGTCGCCCAACTCGGCGTCGCGCTCGTGGCCGCCCTTCTTGCCGACGACGTGGTTGATGTAGCGGTAGTCGTCGGGCAGCGCGGTGTTGAAGAACAAGCGACCCGGCGTGGTCTCCAACTCCGTGTGGGCCGACGCTTCAAAGTCGCCGTTCGCATCGACCGCGGTGCGGTACATCACCCGGGCGTGGAGGTCGACGTCGCCGTTCTCGTAGGCCCGCTCGACCTCGAACAGGTTGCGGAACACGCGACCCTCGCCTTTGCCGCCGCTGCGGATCAGTGTGAGGTAGTAGGCGCCGAACACCATGTCCTGGGTCGGCGTGACCAACGGGCGACCGTCGGCCGGGCTCAAGATGTTGTTGGCCGACAGCATGAGGACGCGGGCCTCGGCCTGGGCCTCGGCCGACAGCGGCAGGTGCACCGCCATCTGGTCGCCGTCGAAGTCGGCGTTGAACGCGTGGCACACGAGGGGATGGATCTGGATGGCCTTGCCTTCGACGAGGACGGGCTCGAATGCCTGGATGCCGAGGCGGTGGAGCGTGGGGGCGCGGTTCAGGAACACGGGGTGCTCCTTGATGCAGTCCTCCAGCACGTCCCACACCTGCGGGCGGCGACGCTCGACCATGCGCTTGGCCGACTTGATGTTCTGGGCCAGCTCCTCGTCGACCAGCCGCTTCATCACGAAGGGCTTGAACAGCTCCAGCGCCATCTGCTTGGGCAGGCCGCACTGATGGAGCTTGAGCGTCGGGCCGGCCACGATGACCGAACGGCCGGAGTAGTCGACCCGCTTGCCCAACAGGTTCTGGCGGAAGCGGCCCTGCTTGCCCTTCAACATGTCGGACAGCGACTTGAGCGGGCGGTTACCGGGGCCCGTCACCGGGCGGCCGCGGCGACCGTTGTCGAAC
>JACDEA010000401.1 GCA_013816725.1 Actinomycetota bacterium | reverse complement strand
CGACCAACTCGCCCGACAAGAGGCCGTCGCGCTCGCCGAGGCGGGCGCAGACGACGTCGTCGAACAGCGGTCGCAACGGCTCGATGACGAAGTCCAGCGCTCCGGTGATGAGCAGCGTGCGGTGGCCGCGGGCGCGATGGGCCCGCACCCGCCGGATCCCGGCCGGGAACGCCTTGAGCAGGATGTGGTCGCTGAACAACTCCCACGCGTCGTCTCGCACCCGCACCGCCGGAGCGCCGGCATAACGGCGGTAGAAGTGGCGCAGGAAGTCACCCCGGTCGCGCCGATCGAGCGCCAGCAACGCCGGCGCTTCGCGCAACGTCTTGAGCGTGAACCGCAACCGTTCGTCGTTCGGGAGATGGCGGGTGGCCAACCAGGCGTAGGACTCGACGACGTTCGAGGCGATCAGCGTGTTTTCGAGGTCGAAGGCGGCGAGGTGCCGCTCGGGCGCCAGCGCGGCCCTGCGGCCGCGGGCGTTGCGGTCGGGACCGGTCTTGCGGTCGCTCGTGGTGCGCACCCGCGCATGAACGACGATCGAGGGGAGGTGAATCGTCTGCACGTAGTGCGTCCAGTCGATGACCGCGGGATCGAACCCGAACGGGAACCGTTCGTGCAAGGCCAGCAACCGGTCGACGGAAAAGATGGCTTCGGTTTCCGCGTACGCGCCGTAAAGCTCGACGTAGCCGAGAGCTCGCGCCGCCTGCGTGCGCTGCTCTTCGAAACGCGAAGACAGTTCCGCCTGGCGGCCACGTATAGGGAGGGCGTGCACCGCCCTTTCCGCGGCGCCGAGCAACTTGGTGGCCCGCTGCAACTGGCGTTGCACGCGACCGCGCCCGGGAAAGGACCATTCGGGCACGACGATCGGTTGGCCTTCGCTGTCGTAGAGCGGGTGCTCGGTGAAGTACGTACGGACGAGGTCGACGAGACGGCGGTAATGGAGCGGATTGCGGGCGCCCGACGCGACGTGGAACACGTCGGGCCCGTCGTCGAGTGGCCCGCGGGCGGCCACGGCCAGGATGGCGGCCACGACGAGATCGACGGGGATGACGTCGACGACGCCCTCGGGGATACCGGGGAACTCGCGCAGCAGTCCGCGCCCGTAGGAGATGATCACCGGCTCGGCCATGCGGAAGCCGCGGATCCATCCGGGCTTCGGTTCGTGCAATGCGGACTCGATGATCGAGGGGCGCACGATCGTCACCGCCCGCCCGCCCGCGCTCTGCAGCAACGCTCGTTCTCCCAGTGCCTTGGTATAGGCGTAGGCGTCGGGCCAGCCCAACGCGCGGGCGCGGGCCCGGCCCAGCTCGACGAGTTGATCCTTGACCCATTCCTCGCGGAGCTTCTCGGTCTTGGCCGCCAGCAGCGGCGTGCCCGCTCCGCCGAGTTCCTTACGGGCCGCGTTGTGGAAGCCGGTCAGGGCGTTGGGCTGGCGGCTAGCCGCGTCGGCGTCGGCCCGGGCTCGGCGGGCGGCGGCCACTTCAGCACGCCAGTCGACCTCGGTGGCGAACGGCGTGTCGGGCAGCAACGCTTCGGGGGCCGTGCCCCGGCGGGTGCCGGCCACGTAGGCGGTGGACACCGCGATGAGGTGGGCCCTGCTGGCGAGGTCGTTCAGCGTCGTGGCGACGCGCGTCGGCCCCAGCAGGTTCACTTCCACGGCGGCGTCGAGTGGCGAGTCGAAGCTGACGGTGGCGGCCGAGTGAATGACGACGTCGCAGGCAGCCAGCGTTGCCCGGCCGTCGGCGTCAAGACCGAGGCCGTCGATACCGACGTCACCAGTCACGACCGTGAGCCGTCCGCCGATCGAACTCTCGAACTCATCGCCCAGTGAGGAGCGCAGTGCGTCGAACGCGTCGTTGCGCAGGATCTCTCGGCGCACGCGGTCTGCCGCCGAACTGCGGCGACCACCGCGGACGAGGAGGACGAGATCGGTTCGCGGCGCGGCGCGCAAAATCCGTTCGACCAGGGCGGTGCCGAGAAAGCCGGTACCGCCGGTGACCGCGACGCGCTTACCGGCGAGCGCGTCAGCGATCGACTGGGTCATTTGCGCACCTGTTTACCAGCGACGAGCCAAAAGGCGACGGCGATGTAGACGGCGCCCAAGATGATGAAGCCGTCCCACCACGGGCCGAGTCCGGCGACGAACGTCGCGATCGCCGTAGCCGGTCGGTGGCGTCGTAACGCGGCGCCGGCCAGCGCGACCATCACGACCCAGCCGGCGACGAGCCAGGCGGCACCTGTCGACGTGAACGCGAAGAGCAGCGCGCCAATCCCGGCGAGCGCGAGCGCAGCGCGCTGCTCGCGGTCGATCAGCGAAACAGCCAGGGCCTGACGATCGCGACGGTGGCTTCGGGGTGATCGGGATCGAGGTGGAGATCGAATGGCGCGATGTGCGGATCGCCGGTGGGTGCCGGCTGGACCATGGCCGGGCGCTCCTGCTCTGACTCCAACGCGTCGCGCAGGCCCAGCGCGATGCCCGTGAGGATCACGCCCGAGGCCGTACCGCGGCGCCAGCGGGCCAGCGGCGTGACCGGCTCGTCCGAAAACTGACTGCCATCCACGCCGGCCACCGTACACACTGCCGCATGCCGTCCTGCCAGACGTACTGGCCGCTCTTCAGGCTGCGGGTCGTCACCCCCCGCCTGGAGCTGCGGTATCCCGACGACGACGACATCGCCGCGCTGGCCGAACTGGCGGCGAAGGGGGTTCACGACCCGGACTTCATGCCGTTCCAGATCGCCTGGACCGACGTGCCGTCGCCCCAGCAGGAGCGCAACACGCTGCAGCACTTCTGGCTCC
>JACDEA010000400.1 GCA_013816725.1 Actinomycetota bacterium | reverse complement strand
CGCCTCGGGCGATCGGCTCACGAGCCTGGCCGAGCGCATCGATGGCCTGCGCGGCGAGGTCCGCGCCTTGGGCGAGCACGTCGCCCGCGGCCGCATCCCGGCGCCGAGTCCGTCTAGGGATTCCAGCTAGCACTCAGTATCATCGAGTGCCAGACATGCTCGACGAACGCAAATCCGCGATCCTCCGGGCCGTCGTGGAGGAGTACATCGAGACGGCCCAACCGGTCGGCTCGGCCCACGTCGTGCGAGCCAGCGGTATCGACGTGTCTTCGGCCACCGTCCGCAACGACATGGTCGTCCTCGAGCGCGAGGGCTACCTCACCCACCCCCACACCAGCGCGGGGCGCATACCTACCGACAAGGGCTACCGCTTCTTCGTCGACCAGCTCACGCCCACCGGCACGCTCGATCCCAACGAGCGCCATCGCATCCGCGACTTCTTCAACCGCGCCCACGGCGAGTTGGAGCAAATGCTGCATGACACCAGCCAGCTTCTCTGCAACCTCACCGACTACGCGGCCGTCGTCATCGGACCCTCGCACGAAGCGGCCACGGTGCGCTCGGTGCAACTCGTCAATCTGGGCCCCCGCGTCGGACTTCTCGTCGTGGTGCTGTCCAACGGCGTGGTCGAGAAGCGCTCCATCGACCTGGCCGACGGCACGGGCGACGAACGCATCGCCGTGGCCGCAACGCACCTGGCCAAGTCGCTGGTCGGCGCCACGCTCTCGTCGCTGGCCGAACCGTCATCGACGACCGGCGACCCCGTCGCCGATGCCATCGTGAGCGACTGCGTCCACGCGCTGGCCCGCTCGCATGACGAGGAGCCCGACCACGTCTTCGTCGGCGGCGCCTCGCGCATGGCTGCGGCGTTCGACGCCGTCGACACGGTGCGCAACGTGCTCGACACGCTCGAGAAGCAGTACGTGGTGGTGTCGCTCCTGCGCGATGTGTTGGACCGCGGCCTTTCGGTCGCCATCGGCGTGGAGCACGGCCTCGTCCCCCTCGCCGAGTGCTCGGTGGTCGTCGCCCCCTACGAACTCGAGGGCGAGGTGGCCGGCACCATCGGCGTGCTCGGCCCCACCCGCATGAACTACCCCCACGCGATGGCCGCGGTGGGCGTGGTGAGCCAGCGTCTCGGACGCCATCTCACCGAGGGCTAGCGCGGTGGAGGACTTCTACGAGCTTCTCGGCGTGAGCCGCACCGCCACCGACGACGACATCAAGCGGGCCTACCGGCGCCTGGCGCGCGAGCTGCACCCCGACACCAATCCCGACCCCGCGGCCGAGGAGCAGTTCAAGAAGATCACGCTGGCCTACGAGATCCTCCGCGATCCCGAGCGGCGCCAGCGCTACGACACTTACGGTCCCGAGGGCCTGCGCGGCACCGGCGCGGCGGGCAACGCCGGCAACCCCTTCGCCGATTTCGGCGTGGGCGACCTGTTCGACGCTTTCTTCAGCAGCGGCTTCGGCGGCGGTGGCGGCGGTCGGGCCCGCTCCGGTCCGCTTACCGGCGCCGACCTCGAATTGGTTGCCGAGCTGGAGTTTGAAGAAGCGGTGTTCGGCGTGAAGCACGACGTAGCGCTGCGGGCGCCGGTGCACTGCACGACGTGCAACGGCAGCGGCGCGGCGCCGGGCACGTCGCCCACGCGCTGCATCGCGTGCGAGGGCACCGGCGAGATCCGACGCGTGCGCCAGTCGATCCTCGGCCAGATGGTGACCGCGTCGCCCTGCTCGCGCTGCGGCGGCTTGGGCCAAGAAATCGCCTCGCCCTGCGCGGACTGTCGGGGCGATGGCCGCCGAACCGAGGAGCGCAGCTACGCGGTCGACATCCCCGCCGGCGTCGACAACGGGACCACGCTGCGCCTCGCCGGCCGGGGCGCCGCCGGCCCGCGCGGCGGCCCGCCCGGCGACCTGTACGTGCACATCCGGGTGCGACCCCACGACCGCTTCCTGCGCGACGGGCCCAACCTCGTCCACGTCTTGCACGTCCCCATGACCCAGGCCGCGCTCGGCGCCCACATCCCCTTCGAAACCCTCGACGGCGAGGAAGACCTCGTCATCCCCGCCGGCATGCAGACGGGGCGCGAGTTCGTGTTGCGCGGCCGCGGCGTCCCGCACCTCGAGGGCCGGGGTCGCGGCGACCTCATCGTGCGGGCGGTGGTCGACACGCCCACCAAGTTGTCCCGCGAGCAAGAGGAGCTGTTGCGCACGCTGGCCACCGAGCGGGGCGAAGCAGTGGCGCCCGAGGACACCGGGCTGCTCTTCAAGATCCGGTCGGCCTTCAAGTAGCGCCGGTGGCGGTACCGGCGGCCGCCGCCCACGCGTTCGTCACCGACCTCGACGCGCCCGACCTGCGGCCCGACGACGAGCACCACTTGTTCCGCGCCTTGCGATTGCGCCCCGGCGAGGCGGTCACCGTGAGCGACGGCGCCGGTCGTTGGCGGCGCTGCACCGTCGGCGCCCGCGGGCTCGAACCGGCCGGTGACGTCGTGGTCGAACCGCGGTCTGAGCCGCCCATCGCCGTCGCGTTCGCGCTGACCAAGGGCGAGCGGCCCGAGTGGGTGGTGCAGAAGCTCACCGAGTTGGGCGTCGACGAGATCAGGCCGATGACCACGCGCCATACGGTGGTCCGCTGGGACCACGGTCGCCGAGCCAAGGCCATGGCCCGGCTGCGCGAGGTCGCCCGCTCCGCGGCCATGCAGGCCCGCCTGGCGTGGCTGCCGGCGATTGGCGAGCCGTGCGGGTTCGACGACGCGTTGGCGGCGTTCGGCGCCGGTCGCGTCGCCGTCGCCCATCCCGGCGGCCAGCTCGTATC
>JACDEA010000022.1 GCA_013816725.1 Actinomycetota bacterium | reverse complement strand
CGGTTCGAGCCCGACGCGACTGCGGCGTCGGTGCGCGAGCAGTTCGACGCACTCGAGCCGGGCGCGTCGACGGCCAAGACGGTGACCCTCGCCGGGCGCCTGATGCTGCACCGGCCCGGCGGCAAGATGGATTTCGGCACCCTCCAGGACGGCAGCGGGCGAATCCAGGTGTGGGCCGGGGCCGACTGGACCGACGCCTACGAGGGGTTCGGCCACCTCTCGTTGGGTGACTGGATCGGTGTGACCGGCGAGATCGTCACCACCAAGCGGGGCGAGCTGAGCATCCGTGTCGATCGCTGGACGCTGCTGGCCGAGACCAAGCGGGCCTTCCCCGACAAGTGGCACGGCGTGACCGACGTGGACACCCGTTACCGTCAGCGCTACGTCGACCTGTGGGTCACCGACGAAGCGCGCCGGGCGCTGGTGGTTCGCAGCAAGGTCGTCAGCCTGATGCGCCGTTACCTCGAGGGGCGCGGATTCATGGAGGTTGAGACCCCTGTCCTCCACGCCATCCCCGGCGGCGCCACGGCCAAGCCGTTCACCACCCATCACAACGCGCTCGACACCGACTTCTACCTACGGATCGCTCTCGAACTGCACCTCAAGCGCCTCGTCGTCGGCGGCTTCGAACGGGTCTTCGAGATCGGGCCGGTGTTTCGCAACGAGGGAATCGACCGCACCCACCAGCCGGTGTACACGATGCTCGAGGCCTACCAGGCCTACGCCGACTACAACGACATGGCCGAACTCATCGAGAGCCTCGTCGCGCACTGTGCGGCCGAAGTGTGCGGCACCACGAAGCTGACGTACGGCGATCGCGAGCTCGACCTCACCCCGCCGTGGCGGCGCGCCACGATGCTCGACCTGATCGAGGAGCACGCCGGCGTGCGCCTCGACATCCGCATGGCACGCGACGAGTTGGTTGCCGTCGCCACGGAGCACGGCGTGGAGAAGATCGACGCGTCGTGGGGCCCGGGCAAGCTCATCCTCGAGATCTACGAGAAGACGACAGAGCACGCGCTTTGGGGTCCGGTGTTCGTCTTGGACTACCCGCTCGAGGTGTCGCCCCTCGCCCGCGACCACCGCGAGGTCTCCGGTCTCGTCGAGCGCTTCGAGCCCATCGTGGCCGGCCGTGAGATCGGGAACGCGTTCAGCGAGTTGAACGACGCGACGCAGCAGCGCGAGCGGTTCGAGGACCAGGCCCGGGCCCGCGCCGCCGGCGACGACGAGGCGATGGTCGTGGACGACGACTACGTGCGGGCGCTGGAGTACGGGCTGCCGCCGACGGGCGGTCTCGGCATCGGCATCGACCGCGTCGTCATGTTGCTCACCGACTCGGCCAACATCCGCGACGTCATCGCGTTCCCGCTCCTACGACCGGAAGCGAACTCGTAGGGGCCGGCTGATTACTGCGTGACGTTGACGTTGAACGACAGGGTCTGCACGCTGGCGTAGCGGCTGCGGCAACGGTCGCCGGAGGAGTACGTGAATGACACCTTGTAGTAGCCGGGCGCGTTGTACACGTGGCTGTACGAGAACGACGCCGTGCCCCGTTGCGGCGACGTGGAGCCGCCCGTCGAGCTGGAACACGCCGCGCCGCACGACGTGGGCTCGCGAGGCCCGTCACCGAACGACGCGGCGCCGCCCGTGCCACACGCGCCTTCGCGCAACGGCGACGCGTCGGGGTCGGTGGCCGTGATGTTGAACACGACCTGCTGGCCGACCCGCGCCGGTTCAGGGGCCCAGCTGCCTTGGATGGTGATCGGCCGATTCGAGCTCGACGTAGAGCCGCCTGACCCGCCGGCGCCGCTCGCCCGGGACGTGGCCGTTGACGGCGACGTCGTCTCCGTCGCCAACGGCGACGTCGTCGCCGTGGAGAACTCGAGGGTGCTCGAGGTGGTCGATGACGATGACGATGACGATGACGATGACGATGACGACGACGACGAGGTCGCGGTCGACGCGACGTCGGAGGAGTCGCGGTTGTTCAGCGCCGCGGCGATGACCCCGACGAGCAGGATCGCCAGGATCGCGGCGGGCGCCACCCACCAACCGCGGCTCGCCGTAACCCTGGTAGCGGTGCCCGCCTCGGTCGTTGCCGCCTCCGACGCCGCCGCGTCATCCGCGTCGCCGTCGATCGGCCTCGTCAAGTCGCTGTCCATGTGTCTCCCCAGTGGTTACGCCGGCAACGCGTCGAGCAAAGCATGGCCCAGACCGGCCAAGCCGTCTCGGACGGTACCTGACGGCAACCGCCCGGCCGCCTTCTCGGCGTCGTCGGCATGGGCTCTTGCCGTGGCCACGGCGGCGTCGACGCCACCACAGGCGCGAGAAACGGCGCGGGCCTTGTCGCGGATCTCTGGCGTCATCGGCCCCCCGAGCAGCGGGCGCAGCTCCCGGCCGCCGTCGGGCGTGGCCAGCGCTCGTAGGACGGGCAGCGTGTAGACGCCCTCCTCGAGATCGTGACCAGCGGGCTTGCCCAGTTCGGCGTCGGTGCCGACGACATCGAGAACGTCATCGGCGATCTGGAACACGATGCCGATACTGGTTCCCAGCTCGGTGACGGTGTCGATGTCGGCCCGGTCGGCGCCGCTCACCAGTGCACCGATGCGGCACGCCGCCGACATCAGCGAGGCGGTTTTCTCGGTCACGCAGGTGAAATACGCAGCCTCGGAACGATCGGGCGAGAACAGTGTGCGTAGCTCGCTCACCTGGCCCTCGCACAGCCGGCCGATGGTGGCCGCCAGCAGCCCGGCGACCTCGGTTCCGAGCGACGCGGCGATCTCCGACGCGCGGGCCAGCAGGTAGTCGCCGGCCAGGATGGCAACCAAATTTCCCCACCGGGCGTTCACGCTCTGAACCCCGCGCCTGGTCTCCGCTTCGTCCATCACGTCGTCGTGGTAGAGCGATCCCATGTGCACAAGCTCGACGGCGGCCCCGCCCCGCACGACGCCCTCGGACGCCGCTCCCCGCTCGCCCACTATCGCCGCGGCGGCGATCGCGAGGGCCGGGCGCAGGCGTTTGCCGCCGGCGCCGATCAGGTGGCCGGCGACCTCGTGCAGGAAGGGATCGTCGGCCGCGATGGCCGCGGCCAGAGCGCTCTCGACACGCGCCAAATCATCGGTCAGCGTGGGAAGGGACAGCGCCTCTGCGATGTTGATCACTTGCCAAGGACGTTACGCCAACCGACCGATTGAGTATCAAAAGGGAGCCGATCGCAAAGAGCGGGTATGGCCTGTGCAGCCTAACTAGGCACTGCCCAGGGCTAAGCTGAATCCGTCTAGGTCGTGCGGAGGCACGCAGAAGATCGCGAGGCACTAGTTGTTCGAGAGATTCACCGACAGGGCTCGCCGAGTGCTCGTACTGGCGCAGGAGGAAGCGCGTCTCCTCAACCACAACTTCATCGGCACCGAGCACATCCTGCTCGGTCTCATCCACGAGGGTGAGGGCGTGGCGGCCAAGGCGCTCGAGTCACTGGGCGTCTCGCTCGAGGCCGTACGCGAAAAGGTCGAGGAAACCATCGGCCCCGCCGGCTCCTCGCACACCGGCTCGCCGCCGTTCACGCCGCGGGCCAAGAAGGTGCTCGAACTCTCACTGCGCGAAGCGCTCCAGCTCGGCCACAACTACATCGGCACCGAGCACATGCTCCTCGGGCTCGTCCGCGAGGGCGAAGGCGTCGCCGCGCAGGTTCTGATCAGCCTCGGCGCCGATCTCTCCCGCGTCCGCCAGCAGGTCATCCAGCTGCTCTCCGGTCACCTCGGTGCCAAGGACGCGCCCAGCGGCAGCGGCGCCGGCGCCAGCCAAGAGGCGCCTTCGGGCTCGCCGGTCCTCGACCAATTCGGCCGCAACCTCACGCAACAGGCACGCGAGAAGAAGCTCGACCCCGTCATCGGCCGCGAGCGCGAGATCGAACGCGTCATGCAGGTCCTGTCGCGGCGCACGAAGAACAACCCCGTCCTCATCGGCGAGCCCGGCGTGGGTAAGACCGCCATCGTCGAGGGCCTCTCGCAGCGCATCGTGGCCAACAACGTGCCGACCACGCTGAAGGGCAAGCAGCTCTACACGCTCGATCTCGGCGCACTCGTCGCTGGTTCTCGGTACCGCGGCGATTTCGAGGAGCGACTCAAGAAGGTGCTCAAGGAGATCCGCACTCGCGGCGACATCATCTTGTTCATCGACGAGCTGCACACACTCGTCGGTGCCGGTGCTGCCGAAGGCGCCATCGACGCTGCGTCGATTCTCAAGCCGATGCTGGCCCGGGGAGAACTGCAGACCATCGGCGCCACCACCCTCGACGAGTACCGCAAGCACCTGGAGAAGGACGCCGCGCTCGAGCGCAGGTTCCAGCCGATCAAGGTCGAGGAGCCGTCGCTGGTGCACACCATCGAAATCCTCAAGGGCTTGCGCGACCACTACGAGGCGCACCACAGCGTCACCATCACCGATCAGGCGCTCGTGGCCGCGGCCAACCTGGCCGATCGCTACATCTCCGACCGCTACCTGCCCGACAAGGCCATCGACCTCATCGACGAGGCCGGATCACGCTTGGCGATCCGCCGCATGTCCACGCCGCCCGACCACGCGGAGTTGGACGAGGAAATCGCCCGCATCAAGCGCGAGAAGGAAGCGGCGATCGAGTCCGGTCAGTACGACATGGCCCGCATCCTCTCTGACCAGGAGAAGGAGAAGGCCGAACGTAAGCTGGCCCTCGAAGCGGAGTGGAAGACGGCCGACACCGATCTGTTCGACGTCGTCGACGAGGAAGTTATCGCCGAGGTCCTGTCGAACTGGACCGGCATCCCCGTCTACAAGCTCACCGAGGAGGAGACGGCCAAACTCCTCCGCATGGAAGAGGAACTGCATAAGCGCTACGTGTCGCAGGAGGACGCGGTCAAGGCGGTGTCGCAGTCGATCCGTCGCACGCGCGCCGGCCTCAAGGACCCGAAGCGCCCGAGTGGTTCGTTCATCTTCCTGGGACCGTCCGGCGTGGGCAAGACCGAGTTGGCCAAGACGCTCACCGAGTTCCTCTTCGGCGACGAGTCGGCGCTGATCCAACTCGACATGTCGGAGTACATGGAGAAGCACACGGTGTCGCGGCTCGTCGGCTCGCCTCCGGGTTACGTCGGCTACGAGGAGGGTGGGCAGCTCACCGAGGCGGTGCGCCGCAAGCCGTTCTCCATCGTGCTCTTCGACGAGATCGAAAAGGCCCACCCCGACGTCTTCAACACGCTCCTCCAGATCCTCGAGGACGGGCGTCTCACCGACGCGCAGGGTCGCACGGTCGACTTCAAGAACACCGTGCTGATCATGACGTCGAATCTGGGCACCGCTGATCTGCGCAAGGCGTCGATCGGCTTCGCCAAGGCCGGTGAGGCCGTCACCTACGAGAAGATGAAGGAGAAGGTCCACGACGCCCTCAAGGCGCACTTCCGCCCTGAGTTCCTCAACCGCATCGACGAGGTCGTGGTCTTCCACGAGCTGTCGCGCGAAGAGGTCATGGAAATCGTCGACCTGCTCACCCGCCGGGTGCGCGAGCAACTCGAAGGTCAGGGCCTGGGCTTCGAGCTCACGCTCGACGCCAAGCGCAAGCTGGCCGAGGACGGCTACGACCCCGCAATGGGTGCGCGGCCGTTGCGTCGGGCCATCCAGCGCCTCGTCGAGCAGCCGCTGTCGGAGCGAATTCTGATGAAGGAGTTCAACGCCGGCGAGACCATCATCGTCGACGTCGAGGACGGCGACATCGTCTTCCGCGCCATCGCCAAGCTCGAGCCTCCCCCGGTCGAGCTGGCCGGCTCGGGCGCCCCCTCCGAATAATCAGGGACGGCTAAGGTCCGCGACGTGTACGAGCGGATCCTGGTCGGTACCGACGGGTCGCCCACCGCGGCTTTGGCCGTGGATCGGGCCGTGGAGGTGGCCGCTGCGTCCAAGGCCAAGCTCACGATCATGAGCGTGGGCAAGCAGGACAAGGCCCAAGCGGTCGTCGACGCCGAAGCGCAGCGCCACGCCGCTGCCGGCGTCGACATCGAGGCACTGGCGCTGTCGGGCGATCCGTCGTCGGCCATTGTCGAGCAGGCCGAGAACGGCCGCTACGACCTCGTCGTCGTCGGCAACAAGGGCATGACCGGCGCCAGCCGCTTCTTCCTGGGATCCGTCCCCAACAAGGTCAGTCACCACATCCCCACCGCGCTGTTGATCGTCCGCACCACGTAGCGGGAGCGGCAGCCTGATGCGCCGGCTGGCCCTGGTGGCCGCTGCGTTCGTTCTGTGCACCGCGTGCAAGGTGTCGATCGTCGTCGGCGTCGACGGCCGCGCTGACGGCAGCGGGACCGTGCGGGCGACCGTCGTCCTCGACAAGGAAGCGGCCGACCGTTTGCGGCGGTCGGGGGGCCGGCTCGAGGCGGCCGACCTCCGCCAGGCGGGGTGGACGGTGGCCACGCGGCGGAACCTGGCCGGCGGCCGTGAAGAGATCGTCGCCACCAAGCCGTTCAACACGCCGCGCGAGCTGGGCGCAGTGATCGACGAAGTGGCCGGGCCCCGCCACCCGCTTCGCGACTTCAAGCTCACTCGCGACCGCTCGACGTTCACCACCAAGACACGGTTCCGCGGCGTGGTCGACCTCACCGGAGGCGTGAACGCTTTTGGCGACGACCGCCTGAAGGAGCAGACCGGGGCCGACGTCGGCGTCGACCCCAAGGAGTTGGAACGCCAGGCCGGGGCGGCGCTGAACCGCTTCTTCTCCGTGCAGGTGGCCGTGCGGCTACCCGGCGACGTGTCGGCCAACGCGCCGGGCAAGGCCGGCAACGGCGCGGTGTGGCGCCCGCAGCTCGGCGAACGGGCCGCTCTGGTAGCCAGCGCTTCGCAGTTCGACACCCGCCGAGTGGGCCTCATCGCAATCGCGGTCGCCGCCACCGCGGCGCTCGTCGCTGTGCAGCTGCGTCGCCGGCGCGCCTGAAGGGCGAGGGGTCTCTGTGTCCGTGAAGCGTGGCGGCGTTACACCGCGTCCGTACCATCGGGCCATGCCCAAGGTACGCACGCGCCACCGCTGCACCGAGTGTCAGGCCACCGCGCCGCGGTGGACGGGCCGCTGCAACGACTGCGGCGCCTGGAACTCGATAGTCGAGGACGTCGGTGCGGCGACCGGTGTCGGCGCGGCGGCCTCCGTCGGTCGCCTGTCCAACGTGGGCGGCGACAGCGCCGCGCCCATCGCCACCGGTATCGACGAACTCGACCGCGTGCTCGGCGGCGGGCTCGTCCCTGGCTCGGTCACCCTGCTCGGCGGCGAGCCCGGCATCGGCAAGTCCACGCTGCTCCTCCAAGCGCTGGGTGCCGTCGCCGCCGGCGGCCGCTCGGCCCTCCTGGTGTCGGCCGAGGAGTCGGCCCAACAGGTGCGGCTGCGCGCCGAGCGGTTGGGCGCCGCCCCGCCCGACCTGTGGCTGGCGGCCGAGACCGACTTGGCTCGGGTGCTGGCGGCCGCCGGCGAAGTCCTTCCCGACGTGATGGTCGTCGACTCGATCCAGACGATTGCCGACGCCGAGTTGCCCTCGGCGCAGGGCTCGGTGGTGCAGGTGCAGGCCTGCGCTCACGCGCTGGTCGCGTTGGCCAAGCAGCGGGGCACCAGTGTCGTGCTGGTCGGCCACGTCACCAAGGACGGATCGCTGGCCGGACCGCGCGCGCTCGAGCACCTCGTCGACACCGTCTTGTCGTTCGAGGGCGAGCGCCACCACGCTCTTCGCCTCCTCCGCGCCGTGAAGCACCGCTTCGGCGCCACCGGAGAGTTGGGTCTGTTCGAGATGGGCGAGGCCGGTCTTGTTGGTGTTCCCGATCCGAGCGGGCTGTTCCTGGGCGACCGCCAGCATGGCTCGCCGGGCTCGGCTGTGGTGCCCGCCATCGAGGGCCGCCGCCCCTTGCTCGTCGAGATCCAGGCGCTCGTCGTCCCGTCGTCGCTCTCGCAGCCCCGCCGTTCGGCCCAGGGTCTCGACGGTGGGCGCCTCTCATTGCTGCTCGCGGTGCTAGCCCGCCGGGCCTACACGGGCGTCGGCAACGCCGACGTGTACGCGTCTGCGGTGGGAGGCGTGCGCATCGTCGAGCCGGCGGCCGATCTCGCGCTGAGTCTCGCGATCGCTTCGAGCATCAACGACCGGGCGTTGCCCGACGACCTCGTGGCCTGCGGCGAGGTGGGTCTGGCCGGTGAAGTGCGCCAGGTGGCCCACCTCGAGCGGCGGCTGGCCGAGGCCGCCCGTCTCGGGTTCCGCCGTGCACTGGTCCCGCCGTCGACGCCGCAGCGCCATGGCCCGCTGCGCCTCGAGCGCGTGGCCACGATCGCCGACGCACTCCGAGCGGTAGGGATCAGCCCTTGCGTCGCGCCGGCTTCGGCGTGACTGCGGCCACGCGGATCTCGACCTCGTCGGCCAAGCGGGTGACCAGCTCGTCCATCGCCGTGGCATCGATCGTGGTCACCGCCACGTCGCGGCCCTTCACCGGTATTCGCCGCCGGAGCGCCTGAAGCTCGGCGGCCACGCGGTCGGCGAACACGTCGCTCTGGGCCCGGCTCGAAGCGATGGCCTCGGTCATGGTGCGGGAGATGGCGGCAAGGTCCTCCTCGACCTTGCCGACCAGCGCTTCGCGCTCGCGCCGCTGCGTGCGCTGTTCGTCGGCTTCCCGCGACGCCAGCATCGCCATCAGCGCGGTGCGCACGCCGGCGACACGGTCGTCGACCACGGAGTTGGTCTCGTCGAACCGGGCGTTAAGCGCGTCGGTGAGCTGGCGGGCGACGTCGCTGTTGTCCTCGACCGATTGGTGGAGCAAGCCACGCAATTCGCCGAGGCCGTCGGCCTGTTCGTCGACGGCCTGCCGGAAGATCTCATTCAGGCTGCGAAGGGCCTCGGCCATTTCCGAGGCCACGTAATCGAGCCGGGTGGCCAGGTCGTCGATCGCGACCAGCACACTGCGACCGCCGCCGTCGGCCAACTCCCGACTCTCGACGGCCTCGAGGCGGGCGATCACCCGCTCGAGCGCGTCGCCGTCGGCGCCGTTTTCGGCCACGGGTGCCGCCAGCGGGTCGACCGGCCACTCGAGACGCACCGACAGGTCTCCCTTGTCGTCGTCGTTCGCGTGCTCCCGATTTTGCATCGACATGAGCCATCCAGCGTACGTCACCGACGTTGCCGCGTCGGCGAGTTCGAGGGCGGGGACCGGGAACCGTTCACATCGCGGCGGCTACGATGAAATCGTGCTTGCCCGGCGCAGCGCGGCGATGATCGATGCGCTGGCGCAGGTGGCGCCCGGTTCGCCACTGCGCGAGGGCCTCGACCGCATTCTGCAAGCGAACATGGGCGCGCTCATCGTGGTCGGCGACGGGCCCGACGTGCTGGCGATCTGCTCCGGTGGTTTCCTCCTCGACGCCGAGTTCAGCCCGCAGCGGTTGTCGGAGCTGGCCAAGATGGACGGCGCCATCGTGTTGGCCAGCGACGCCAGTCGCATCGCCCGGGCCAACGTGCACCTCGTCCCCAATCCGAACGTGCCCACATCGGAGACCGGCACGCGTCACCGCACCGCCGAGCGTGTGGCCCGGTCGATCAACGTGCCGATCATCTCGGTGTCCGAAGACCTCGGCCTGGTCGCCGTGTATCGCAACGAGATGAAACACCCGCTCGAAGCGATCCCCCGCCTCCTGAATCGCACCAACCAGGCGCTGCAGACGCTCGAGCGCTATAAGACCCGGCTCGACGCGGTGAGCGGAAACCTCTCCGCGCTCGAAGTCGAAGATCTCGTCACCGTGCGCGACGTCGTCAGCGTGCTCCAGCGGGCCGAGATGGTGCGCCGCATCGCGGAGGAGGTCGACGGCTACATCGTCGAACTGGGTGCCGACGGGCGTCTCGCGTTGCTACAGCTCGACGAGCTGATGGGGGGCGTGGAAGACGATCGCCGCCTGGTGCTCAAGGATTACTTGCAGCAGACCCCGCGCTGGGACCTCGACGCCGCCATGCACGCACTGGGGGAACTCTCCACCGAGGAACTCGTCGACCTCAAGATCGTCGGCGACGTGCTCAAGCTGCCCGAGCAGGCCGTCGAGCTCGACGCCAGCGTGCAGCCGCGTGGGTACCGCCTCCTGTCGAAGATCCCCCGCCTCCCCGACGCGGTCACCGCGCACCTCATCGCCCGCTTCGGCAACCTGCAGAAGCTGCTGCGGGCCACCATCGAGGAACTCGACGACGTCGAAGGCATCGGCGGCGTGCGGGCCCGGGCCATAAAAGAGGGGTTGTCGCGTTTGGCGGAGACCTCGATCTTGGATCGCTACTCGTGAGGATCGCGCTGCCGTCGGGCACAGCAGCCGAGGTCGCCGTTCCCGACGGGCCCACGCGCGGCCTGGTGCTGGCGCCCGACATCATGGGCCTGCGCCCGCTGTTCGACGACCACGTCGCCCGGCTGGCCGCCGAGCACAGTTGGGCGGTCGCCGCCGTCGAGCCCTACCCCGGCCGCGAGGACCTGCCGCTCGACGAGCGGTTGTCCGGCCGGTTCGACGCCACCCGGATGCTGACCGACCTCATCGACGCCGCCGACCACCTCGGCCAGGACCGCACCGCGGTGCTCGGGTTCTGCCAGGGCGGCATGACCGCGTTCCGGGCCGCGGGCACGCTGCGGTTCGACAAGGCGGTGTCGTTCTACGGCATGGTCCGCCCGCCCGCCCAGTGGTCGGTGCCCGGCGCCGACCCGCTCGACATGCTGGCCAAGTCCGGCGCCAGCCCGACGCTGGCGATCGTGGCCGGAAAGGACCGGTGGGCGCCGCCGGCCGACGTGGAAGCGCTGCGCGCCTTGCCCAACGTCGAGGTGGCGTTCTATCCGGAGGCCGACCACGGATTCGTGCACGACGCCAGCCGCGACA
Organism: Actinomycetota bacterium; assembly: GCA_013816725.1. Classification (GTDB taxonomy): domain Bacteria; phylum Actinomycetota; class Acidimicrobiia; order Acidimicrobiales; family JACDEA01; genus JACDEA01. Next base: position 2,713 of record JACDEA010000022.1, on the reverse strand, counting down.
CGCACCGGGCCGCCGACGCGGCCAACGCCTGGCGGCGCCTCGCCGAGTTCCTGGCGTAGGGGCTCAGGTAGCGCGCCGCGACAGCTGCGGCCGGTCGAGGATGCGGTAACGGCGATCGGTCTGGTCCAGCCACCCCAACCGGATGAACGAAGCGATGGCCTTGTTCACCCGCTCGCGCGATGCGCCGACCATCGACGCCAGCTCTTCCTGCGTCACCGGCAGCGTGAACGTGTCGGCGTCACCGGCCATCTCGAGGAGGCGCTTGGCCGTCCGTCCCGTGACGTCGAGGAACATCGAGTCGGCCAGCGCGCTGTCGGTGAGCCGCAAGCGGTCGACGAGGAGTTGCACGACGCCCCACAGGAGGTGCGGCCGTTCCTCGAACACCGCTCGCAGCGACGAGAACGGAACGGCCACCAGCTCGGAAGGTTCGAGGGCCCGGGCGTCGGCCGACCGGCCGCGGCTGTCGAACAGGCTCATTTCCCCGATGAGGTCGCCTTCTTCCATGAGCGCGACGACCGACTCGCGCCCGTCGATCGAGCGTTTGGCGATCGCGATGCGGCCCGACCGTACGACGTACAGCTCGGCCGCCTCGTCGCCCTCGCTGAAGATCAGGTCGTTGCGTTGGAGCGTGACGGTCCGGGCGTCGCCGGCAACCCGCTGCACCACGTCGGCGTCCAGCGCACGAAACAGTTCAGCCCGGGCCAGCAGAACGACAGGATCCATGCGGACGGGAATCTAACTTGTGTTAGCGATCCGTATGCCTGAGTTGGCGGGGAAGCGCGTTTGGACGTACCCTCGTATGTCACCGCATCCACTCTCTTGGGAGTTCTATGTCTTCGTTTGACGTCGGTGACAAGGTCGTTTACCCGCACCACGGTGCGGCCGTGATCGAGCGCAGGGAAAAGAAGGAGGCTTTCGGTGAGAACCGGGAGTACCTCGTGCTGCGCGTCGCCTACGGCGATCTGACCCTCATGGTCCCGGCCGACAACACCGAAGAGGTCGGCCTGCGCGAGGTCATCAACGACGAAGAGGTCGAGGAGGTGTTCGCCGTCCTTCGCAAGAAGGAAGCGCGCATGCCCACGAACTGGTCGCGGCGGTACAAGAACCACGTCGAGAAGCTCAAGTCGGGCGACATCTACCAAGTCGCCGAAGTCGTGCGGAATCTCTCCATCCGCGACAAGGACAAGGGCCTGTCGGCCGGCGAGAAGCGGATGCTCACCCGGGCCCGCCAGATCCTCGTGTCCGAGTTGACCTTCGCCATCGGCGTGAGCGAGGAAGAGGCCGAGCAGCGCCTGAACGACGCGCTGCCGTAATTCGTGCGCGTCTGGGCCATCGTGGTGGCGGCCGGCACCGGCAGCCGCTTCGGTAGGCCCAAGCAGTTCGAGTTGCTCGGAGGACGCTCGCTCCTGGACTGGTCAAGCGGCGTCGCCGCCAAGGCGTGCGACGACGTCGTGGTCGTACGGCCGCGTGCGAACAGCGTGCTGAGCGAGCGGATGGTGTTCGGCGGCGCGACACGTAGCGAATCGGTTCGCAACGGCCTGGCTGCCGTGCCGCCCGACGTCGACATCGTCGTCGTCCACGACGCGGCGCGTCCGCTGGCGTCGGCCGACTTGTTCCACGCCGTGATCGGGGCCGTAGAGGCGGGCGCTGACGCGGCGATACCGGCCGTGCCCGTCACCGACACCGTCAAGCGGGTCGACGGCGGGCGCGTGGCCGAGACCCTCGACCGTTCCACGCTCGTCGCGGTGCAGACGCCGCAGGCGTTCCGGGCCGCCGTGTTGCGGGCCGCCCACGCGTCGGGGCGTGAGGCCACCGACGACGCCGCGTTGGTGGAGGCGCTGGGCGGAACCGTCGTGGTCGTGCCGGGCGAAACGACGAACATCAAGGTTACGACGCCGGCCGACCTGCGGATCGCCGAGGTATTGCGGGCGTGAGGGTCGGGCAGGGGATCGACGTCCACCCTTTCAGCGACGATCCCGGCCGGCCCCTGATGCTCGGCGGTGTGCGGATCAGCGAGGGCGGCGGATTGGTCGGCCACAGCGACGCCGACGCGGTGGCCCATGCCGTGGCCGACGCCGTCCTCGGCGCCGCGGGGCTGGGGGACCTGGGCGACCACTTTCCTGACACCGACGACGCGTGGGTCGGCGCCGACAGCATCGAGATCCTGCGGGCGTGTGTGGCCAAGGCGGTGGCGGCCGGGTGGCGGCCGGTCAACGCCGACTGCACCGTCGTGCTCGACGCACCGCGGCTGGCCCCGTATCGCGCCGCCATGGCCGAGCGGCTGTCGGGCGCTCTGGGCGCCCCCGTCAACGTGAAGGCGACCCGACCCGAGTCCCTCGGTGGCGGCGAAGGCGTCCTGTGCGTGGCCGTCGTCCTCCTCGAACCCGTATGAAGGCCATGTGTCGGTGCTCAGTTGCCGTTTTTCGCGACCTGGCGCCGACACATGCTTTGTGCGGCCGTGAGTAAGGGACTGGGCGGGCAGCAGGTCGAGGGACGCCAGGCCGTGCGGGAGCTGCTGCGGGCCCGGCGGCGGCGGGTCGACGAGGTGTGGCTGGCCGAAGGGATGGACGACGCCGCCATCCTGGCCGAGATCAGCGACCTCGCCCGGGAGAGCCGGGTCCCGGTGCGGACGGTCCCGCGCACCCGGCTCGACGGCGCCGCCCACACCGACGCCCCGCAGGGCGTCCTGGCCCGGGCCGCGCCGCTCAAGGAC
>JACDEA010000021.1:4283-13714 GCA_013816725.1 Actinomycetota bacterium | reverse complement strand
AGGTATACGGGCGTGCCCGCCCGCCAGCGGGAAATGACCACGAGCGTGGTGTCGAACAGCGCGGGTCCGGTGAGGAGAAGGACGGCGACGGCGCTGGTGGCGTGGGTGGGCACCGGGAACCGCAGTTCCAACGCGATCACCGCCAGGAGAAAGCCGAGGAAAAGCGACCCGGCGTCGCCCATGAATATGCGGGCCGGGTGCCAGTTGTAGACGAGGAAGCCGAGCGAGGCGCCGGCCAGGACCGCGGCCAGCCCGCCCACGAGGATCTGGCCCTCGAGGCCGGCGGCCACCGTCAAGGCGATCGCCGTCGTGCTGGCCACGACGCCGGCGGCGCCGTCCATGTTGTCGAGCAGGTTGTAGGCATTCACGACGGCGACGATCCAAACGACGGTGATCACCCAGTCGAGGGCGCCGCCCGTGATGCTGACGCGGGCACCGACGGCGGCGGCGACGGTGGCCGCGATGGCTTCGACGGCGACGCGACGGAGCGGTTTGACCGTGCGGACGTCGTCGACGAGGCCGAGCACGCCGACGGCGGCGGCGGCCAGCACGACGACGGTGGCTTCGGGTTTCCAGTCGTGGAGGAACGGGGCTGCCGCGCAGGCAGTGATGACGATGGCCAAACCCCCGAGGTACGGCGTGGGTGTGTCGTGCAGGCGGTCCTTGCTCGGTCGGGCGATCACGCCGTAAGCGGCGGCGACGCGGCCCAGAAGGGGGACCAGCGCGACCGCACCGAGGAATGCGGTACCGCCTGCCACCAAGAACTTGATCGGGATCCCCATGTACCGCGCCTCGTCGCCTCGAGTCGGGCCCAGGTTACTGCTGCAACCCGGCCCGGTGAAGCTCCTCGCGCGCCTCGGCGATCATTTCGTCGAGGATCTGGTCCAGCCCCAGCGTCGGCTCCCACCCCGTGAGCTGCGCCAGCTTCTCGGTCGACGGCTCGCCCCGGCGCATGTCCTCGAAGCCTTCTTCGTAGGCGTCCTCGTAGGCGATGAACGTGACCTGCGCTTGGCTGCCCACCCGCTCGACGATGCGGTGGGCGAGGTCGACGATCGAGATCGGGGTGTGCGAGCCCACGTTGAAGACCTCGCCGATCGAGCCGTCGTTGTCGAGGAGGAGGAGCGCGGCGCGCACGACGTCGCCGATGTGACAGAAGCAGCGCGTCTGCTGCCCGTCGCCGAAGACCGTCAACGGCTCGTTGGCCACCGCCTGGCGGACCAGTCGCGGGATCACCATGCCGTAGGCAGCGCTCTGGCGCGGCCCGACCGTGTTGAACAGGCGCACCACGGTGGTTGGCAGCCCGCGCTCCTTGTAATAGGCGTAGGCCAGCACCTCGTCGACCGACTTGGCCGTGGCGTAGGCCCAGCGCGCCACCGTGTTCGAGCCGAGCACGCGGTCGGAGTCCTCGGTGAGGAGGCCGGACGACTTGCCGTAGATCTCCGACGTGCTGGCCATGAGGAGGCGGCGGCGGTAGCGGTGCGCGGCCTCGACGACAATCTCCGAACCGCGGATGTTGGTGGTGAGCGACTTCAGCGGCTGCTCGACGATGAGCTTGACGCCGACGGCGGCGGCCAGGTGCACGATCACGTCGCACTGGTGGGCCAGGTCGTCGACCACCAGCTCGTCGAGGATCGAACCCTGCACGAAGGTGAAGTTCGGATGCCCGGACGCGGCGTCGAGGTTGCCGAGCCGGCCGGTGGCGAGGGTGTCGAGCGCGACAACCGTGTCGCCCCGAGCGAGGAGCGCGTCGACGAGGTGGGAGCCGATGAAACCGGCGCCCCCCGTCACGAGGTAGCTCCGTGTCATGTGTGCGCCAGTCTACGGACCGAAGGTTTGGGTCCTGTCGATGGCCGGTCAGGTCAGCTGACGGTGCCCCGGTCCACCACGCGGTCGCCCAAGACGAGCACGTCCATCCGCGTGCGCATGAAGCAGTCGACCGCTTCGGCCGCGGTCACCACGATCGGCTCGTTCTCGTTGAACGACGTGTTGAGGAGCACCGGGACGCCGGTCTGGCGGCCGAACGCGGCGATGAGGTCGTAGTAGCGGGCGTTCTGCTTGCGCGTCACCGTCTGCACCCGTCCCGTCCCGTCGGCGTGGGTCACCGCCGGTATCTGGTGCTGTCGCTCGGGCCGGACGGGATAGGCCATGAGCATGAACGGCGACGGGTTGTCGTCGCTGAACCACTCGCCGACCTGGTCGGCCAGGATCGACGGGGCGAACGGGCGGAATGTCTCGCGGTGCTTGATGCGGGCGTTGAGGATGTCCTTCATGTCGTGGCGGCGCGGGTCGCACAGGATCGAGCGGTTGCCGAGGGCGCGCGGTCCGAACTCCATGCGGCCCTGCGCCCACCCGACGATGGCGCCGGCCGCGATCCGGCCCGCTACCCGCTCGAACAGTTCGGGACCCTTCACCCGTTCGGCGTGCAGCCCGGCCCGGGCCAACGCCTCGTCGGCGGCGCCGTCGTCGAGCGCGGGGCCGAGGTAGGCGTCGTCCATCCGCCACAGCCGCGGCCGGCCCAGCACCTGGTTCCACACCCACAGCGCGGCGCCGATTGCAGTGCCGGCGTCGTTGGCCGCCGGCTGCACCCACACGTCCTCAAACGGCGTATCGCTGCGGACGCGGGCGTTGACGAGCACGTTCAGCGCCACGCCGCCGGCCAGTACGAGGCGGGGGACCGGGATGCGGGCATGCAGCGAGCGGATCATCGCCAGCTCGACTTCTTCGAGGCGCGCTTGCACCGACGCGGCCAGGTCCTGGTCGCGGTCGGTGACGTCGGTGCCTTCGCCGCGGGCGGGGCCGAACCGTGCGGCCATCTTCTCGGAGAACAGCGGCCCCAGAGTCGGCGGGCCCGCCGCCCACGTCATGTCCACGCCGGCCCGATGGTGCACGAAGTAGTCGAGGTTCAGCGAGTAGCCGATGGCGTCGTCGCTGAGAACGTCGCGCATGGCCTCGAGGAACCGCGGTTCGCCGTAGGCGGCCAGGCCCATGAGCTTGTACTCGTCGCCGTAGTTCGGCAGGCCGAGGAACTGCGTGAACGCGGTGTAGTAGATCCCGAGCGACGCCGGGAACGGGATCGAGCCGTCGACGTCGAGGCGATTGCCCGACCCGCGGCCCCACATGGCCGACACGAAGTCGCCCATGCCGTCGATCGACAGGCAGGCGGCGTCCTCATAGGGCGAGCAGAACCAGGCGCTGGCCAAATGCGCCCGGTGGTGTTCGACCCGGTGGAACGTGGCCCGCAATTGCGCCGGGTCGATCTCGAGCGCGTTGGAGAAGGCCCGCTTGAGGCCGACGACGCGTCGCGCGCTGGCGCCGCGCTGCCGCAGCGATCGCGGCGAGGGTGGGTGGCGCAGCATCCAGCGGGCGCGGGGACCGCGGTTGGCCAGCGGGTCGCGGGAGGCGGCGACGTGATCGAGGTCGGCGGGGCGCACGCCGGCTTGGTCCATGCACCAGTGGGCGGCGAGCGCGGGGAACCCGGCCTGATGCTTGAGCCGGCTGAAGCGCTCCTCTTCGGCGGCGGCCACGACCACGCCGTCGACGAGGATCGCCGCCGACGCGTCGCCGTGGAACGCGTTGAGCCCAAGGACGATCACCGACGGACCGACTCGATCACGTCGACGAGACGGTGCAGGAGCGCGTCGCGGTCGTAGTCGGCCGACGCGGCGCCGGCGCGCTGGCCCATGGCGGCCAGCTCACTCGGGTGGGCACGAGCCCACGCGATGGCGTCGGCGATGCTGGCCGGGTCGTCGGGATCGGCCACCACGCCGCAGTCGTGGCGGCGGACCAACGCGACGACGTCGCTGGCCTCGTCGGCGATGGCCAGGACAGGGCGGCCGGCGGCGAGGACCGCGTAGAGGCGGCTGGGTACGACGAGTCCTTCCAGGCCGCGCCGGACCGTCACCGCGTGGACGTCGCCGGCGGCGAAAACGGCGGGAGCGTGCTCGGCCGGCCAGTAGTCATGAAAGCGCACCGCGGCGAGGCCGGTGGCGGCGCGCTCGGCCGCTGCCCTCTCGGCGCCCGGGCCGACGAAGGCCAGACCGACGCCGGGGTCGCCGAGCAACTTGACTCCGTCGATGAGTGTCTCCCAGGCCACGGTTTGCCCGAGGTTGCCGGCGTGGAGCACGACGAACTCCCGGTCAGCGCGGATCGTGCGGGCAACGTCGTTGTCGGCCGGCGGCGTGGACTTGGCCGGCGGCGCGCCGCTGCGGATCACGTGGAGGCGGCGGGCGTCGGCGCCGGCGACGATGGCCCGGTCGGCCATGTCGTCGCCCAGCACGACGACGGCGGCGGCCCGGCCCATGGCCTCGCTATGCAGGCGGCGCCAGCGGTCGACCAGCGGACCCGGGCGCAGGTCGCCGGTCGCCAGGGCGAAGTCGGGGTGCAGATCCTGGAGCCAGTAGACGAACGGGCGGTTGCGACGATGGGCCACCCGCGCCGCGATGATCCCGGCGAAGGGCGGGTCCGACATGCTCACCACTAGGTCGCTCGTGTCGCGGGCCGATAGGGGCGCGGCCCACGCCGCGTAGGTCCCGTAGTTGGCCAGCCGCCCAGCCATGCGGTGGCGGGCAAAGGCCGTCGACCCGACGCGTCGCACGCGAACCTTGGCGTCGGTGGTCACCTGTAAAGGGCGCCAAGAGGACCGCTGTGCCACGTCGTACGACGGCCGCCCGGCGATCACCGAGACCTCATGCCCGCGGTCGCCGAGGGTGCTGGCAAAGCCGGCGGCCAGCGTCGCTGTCGCTGCGCCGTCAGGGGGGTAGTACTGGTTGACCAGCAGCACCTTCACCCGAGGATCTCGCGGTAGATCGCCTCTTGCTGGGCGCCGATCTTGTCGGGGGCTAGCTCGGCGGCCAGCCGGCGGCCATTGGCCCCCATGCGGGCCCGCAGCGGCGGGTCGTCGCGCAAGTGCCTGAGCGCGGCGGCGAGGTCCTCGACGTCCACGCCGGTCACGATGCCAGCGTCGAACTCGGCGACCAACTCGGCCACACCGCACTCCGCCGTCACGATCACCGGAATGCCGACAGCCGACGCCTCAGCCGCCGCGTTTCCGAAGTTCTCCGTTCGCGACGGCAGCACGAACGCGTCACAGGCGGCCACGAGCCGGTCCCGTTGGTGGCCCCAGACCGGGGCCAGCCTGTGGATTCGGTCGGACACGCCGTGCTTGGCGACCGCTTGGGTCAGCTGCGCCTCGCCGCCGTCGCCACTGTCGGGACCGACGATCAGCGCGTGGACGTCCCTCGTGATCGCTGTTGCGTGGGCGAGCAGGTCGAGGCCCTTCTTGGTGCTCACGCGTCCCACGTAGGCCACGAGGAAGGCACCGGCCGCGATGCCGAGACGATCCCGCAGCGTGTCGTCGGGGTCGGTGGAGGCCGGGGTCGCGATCGGATTGCGTCTGAGCCAGACCCGGCTACCGGGGACCGCTTGGCCGATCTCCCCTCGCTCCTGCTCGGAGGTGGCGATGAGGCCGGCGGCGCCGCGCAAGAGACGCTCACCGATAGCGGAGTCGAAGGCGCGCTTGAGCCCGAGGCTCCTCACCCGTGGCACCAGCATCCCCATCGGCTCCACAACGTAGGGAATCCCCGCCGCCTTGAATCCCGCTGAGGCCGGAACGGTCAGCCCGTCCCGCAGCCCGAAGATGTGAGCGAGGTCGACCGTGGCCCGTCGAGCCTCGAAGTACACCTGCGGGACGATCGGCGACCACCGGTAGGCGCCCAGCCTGCGGAAGTACCGCACCGACACCCCGTCGACCGTCCGCGTCCCCGCTGGGATGCGCGTTCGCCCGGGCCCAAAGTCGGCTGACCACACCTCGTGACCAGCTGCAAGCAGCGAAACCACGTCGACCGGACCACCAAAATCACGCGCCGGCGCAAACGCCGGCACGCACAGCACCGCAGCGACACCGCTCACCTACTCGGAACCGGCAGCCTGCGACTTCCTTGGGCAAGCGCGTCGTGCCGGTACCTTCCTGGGATGCGACGGGACTTGCCGCGGACGGCGCGTGCCTCGAATCGCCCGGAGTTCACGGGTTGCAGGATGCCATGACGACCAAACCGCGTCGCGTTTCGGTCATTCCACCTCGCCGCGGCCCGGGCGGCGCGCTGCGCCGCTCTCAGCAGTGACGCGACCGGTTGCACGGCGGCTGGTCCTTGCTGTCGTTTCGCCCGAGATCCATCGGCACGGCGGGACCGAGCGCGTCGTTGCGGAGCAGGTGGACCGGTGGAAGGAGTCGTGCGATATCCGGGTCTACACGATGGACTGCCACGAAATCGACGTGAACGGATTGCTCATCCGCCGGACGCGTCGTCCACCGGGTCCTCAACTATTCGTGTTCGTCTGGTGGATGATCGCGAATTCAGTTCGTCGGCGAATTGACGCTCGCCGTCTAGGTCCTCCCGACGTTACGTACTCCGCGGGCGTGAATTGTCTCAATGCGGATGTCGTCTCGGTACACATCGTGTTCACACGGTTGTTGGACGTCCTGAAGGGACAGCCGCCATTGATCCGGCAGCGATTAACATTGCGGAAACTTCATACCGCGGCGTACTGGCGGCTGGTCCGGCGACTTGAGCAAAGGGTCTTTCGACACACTCCTGAGCTTTGGACGGCTTCCACAGATCACGCACGGGACCTTGAGCGACGGTTCGGCCGGGCGCGTGGAAGCGTCGCCGTGGTCCCTCATGGAGTTGACGCGCGGGACTTCTCACCGCAGCACCGGTCTAGGCTGCGCGCCGCGTCTCGCGTGGCGATGGGGGTTGCCGACGAGTTTGTTCTGCTGCTGTTTGCAAACGACGTCGCTACGAAGGGAGTAGATATTGCTCTCCGGGCGATGCCTCTTGTCCCGCCGAGTGCTCGCCTCTTCGTGGTGGGCAGCTTGAGTTGTGCCGATGTGACCGCCTTGGACGAGTGGGCGACGGTCCGGTCCCGGACGACATTCGTGCCGCGGGCCCCAGACGTACTTGCTTATTACGCAGCGGCTGATGCCTTGATCGCTCCGTCGCGTGAGGATGTCTTTTGTCTCCCCGCCCTTGAGGCTGTCGCTTGCGGGTTACCGGTGGTCGTTAGCGCTCGAGCCGGCGCGGCCGAGTTTCTTGCCGGTCACGGTGGAGTCGTCGTAATTCAGCCCGACAGTGGGGAGCTCGCGGTTGGCGTACATTCCGTGATGTCGCGGTCGGGTGAGAAGGAACCCCCGCCCTTGCCTTTGCCCTCGTGGGACGACGCGGCGCTACTGTCGTTCGGCGTTCTGCGGTCGGTTGCAGAGGGCCGCAGTGCATAGGGCGCGAGGACGAAAATGTTCACGCCGCCGCCAAGATCTCGCATCTGCGGCATCGCTCTATTCCCTTGAAGATCGCGCGGTTTCGTGAGTTCATCGCCATGCTCCGGGTGGTCGGGTAAATGGCCGCTTCTATGAGCTGCATGCCTGCGCGCGGGAGATATTGACGCCGGAGCAGGTCCGAAAAGATGGGACTGATGTGGGTCGGATCCCTCGATGGTCCAGTAGCCGGAGGGTTCCCGTGCGTGCGAATTGGATCCTCGCGGCGAGGCCTTCTAAGCGAGGCGACGTCACGACCGCTCTACCGCGCGGCGACAGGATCCGGTGCACATTTCGTAGAAAGCTGATCGGATTCTCGAGATGCTCGATCACCTCGACCGCGGTGATCAAGTCGAACTTGCACTCGACGCGTTTGACCCCCCGTCATCGTCGAGGTCCACCGCCGTTGAGTTCACGTCGGGAAGCGTGGGAGGAGTCCTGTCACATGCTGTCAACTCGAAGCCCATCCGCTGTAGTCGGCGTGCGAAAGCCCCGGATCCGCAGCCCACGTCAAGCGACGTCGAAGGCGACTTAGCGTGACGCGGGATTACATCGCGCTCCAAGAACTCGTGGAGGCCCTGGACCGTTTTCTCCACTAGTGATCCGTCATCCAAGCGCGGACGCTCCGTAGGCCTTCAGGTATTGCGTCCCTACGCTTGCAACCGTCAAGTTGTCGAGCACGAATTGCCGTGCCCGCCCGCCGCGCTCGGTTCGTTCCGCTTCGTTCGATAACGCCATCCGGATTGCCGCGGCGAGGCTGGGACTTGTCACGCTGTCGGCAAGGAAGCCACGGCGATGCGCCAGAAGCTCCTCGACGCCTCCGAGCGGCGTCGCCACTACAGCGCGTGAACCCGCCATCGCTTCAGCAGCAACGTACCCGAACGCCTCATGAACGACGCTGGGAACGCACACGACACTCGCGGCGTCCATCTCGTCGAGGACAGCGTCTCGTGATCGACTACCAAGGAATGTGACGCGGTCGGCTAATCCGAGGTCGATTGCGAGGGCGTGGAGCGCACCACGCTCCGGCCCGTCGCCAACTATTCGAAGCTGTGCGTCTGACACCGCGGCGACGGCTCGCAGCAAAAGATCGACGCCCTTTTCGCGTACCAAGCGCCCCACGAAAACAAGCGTGTCGGTACGTGCGGACGTCGCGGCCGAGCGGATCGTGTCGCTCGGCAACGGGTTGTAGATAACCCTCGACCGAGCAATTCCCAGCCGACCGCGTAGGTAATGACTTACGCACACGTTGACACGGGCGGCTGACGCCGCAGCTCGATGCGACTTCGTCATCACTCTCGATCCGAGGCCGTGTCCTGCAGGGCATTCTCGGCATGGTCCGGGAGTTGCTGCGGTCGCAGGACACGCGCCGGCGATCCCGAGTGCGAGCCCGGTTGGGCAGATGGCGTGATGGCCGATGTGCGTCACCACGGGCCGCCGGCCTGTGAGGAGCGACCCGACGACCATTCGTGCCGCGAGTCCGTTCACGTGGATCACGTCGCTCCGAGAAAGACAACGCCGGAGTTCCAGCAAGGACGGTTCGCGTAGAACGCGGTACGGGGAAGGGCGGGACGAGGTTCCCGAGGGCGACTCAGTCACGATCGTCACGTCGTGGCCGCGCTCGGTCAACCACTGCGCGAGAACCTCGGCGAAGGTCTCGGCGCCCCCTAGCGAGGGAGAAAACGCGCGAGACATCACAGCGATCCGCACGATTCGCGGAGTGTATGGCACTCGGGTTCGTCGGGCGGCGAATAGCGTCAGGACGTGATCACGCGGCCCCGACTCTTTGGTCCAGCGAGGTGGCCGAGCGTTGCCCTGGCGGTAGCAGGAGGGGCCGTAGTCGGAGGACTGGTCGTTCTAGCTCAAGCTGGTCGCATTCCCGGCGTTCACGGGGTCGGGTTCATTGTCGTGGGCGGAGCAGCAGTCGGCCTAATTCCATTGGCGTTGACGAACTGGCACGTGGGGCTCGCCACGTTCCTCGTGTGGCTGCCGTTCGAGGACTTGGTCCGAAAATTCCTCGGTAACGACATCCGAATATATTTCGTGAAGGACGCGCTTTTCGGCGCTCTGTTGGTCGCGATCGGACGGCATCTTCACGAAAATCGTGCATGGCGTCGCGCGC